>NZ_JBIMRC010000050.1:0-1710 GCF_043945575.1 Enterobacter cloacae complex sp. 2024EL-00214
GTACCAGCGTACGGCCCACAGAATGATGTCACGCTGAAAATGCCGGCCTTTGAATGGGTTCATGTGCAGCTCCATCAGCAAAAGGGGATGATAAGTTTATCACCACCGACTATTTGCAACAGTGCCGCTTTTTCATATTAATACTCCCGGGTCTCTTTCGACCTGTTCATCTGCTTTTTTGTGTTTAAAGGAGGCAGAATTTCAGTCCTCTGCCGATTTGGTTGCAGAGTACTGGCGAGTAACCCGGGAGTCGTTCGAATTGATAAATTCGAACGTATGAAACGTAAAGTCGAACGTTCTGCTGACACGAAGCGTGTGTGGCGTCCGTTTCTCATATCTCGTTTTAAATTGTTGGTGCTCGTGCATGCTGAATGATCTATCTGTTTTTCTTCTGGCAGCAGGAATGATGCAGGCTGCATTGCTCTCTGTTTTTCTTCTTTTGCCGTCTAACATCATACAAGTCAGCAACCGGCTATTGGTGATCGTTCTGCTGACCCTTGCCGCCGGTTTTGGTGAACTTTTCCTCTATGGTAGCGGCGTGAGTTTTTTACACCCGAACTACGCCTATATCGGTACGCTTATCTCTCTGCTTCAGCCACCGGCCATCTATCTGTATACCCGTTCGCTGATGTATCGCCATTTTCGAATCCGGCCAGCTCATGCTGTACACTTAATCCCGTTTGCTACTGGCCTTATTGTGTTTTTCACGCTGTACGTTCCGTTATCTGACTCAGCAAAAATAACGCTCTTACAGCAGCAGGATTTACCGGGCATGCCAGTATCACTGCCCCTTGCATTGGCCTATCACGGGGTATTTCTCGGCTGGCTTGGCTATTCCCTCAGACGTTTGCGGTCATTTAATTCGGATATTCAGCATCTTTATTCCGATATTGCCCGCCAGCAAATGCTCTGGCTCCGCTTCCTGCTGTCAGGTTATTTGGGACTTTGGATAGTCAGTATTATTTGCTGCCTGTTTTTCTATCTGTTCAGGCTAACCGATAAAACGAGTTGGGTACTGCCCGTTGTCAGCATAGCGGGGTTTGCATTTATTAATACGTTATTAGTTTGTGCGCTGCGGCAACCCGCTGCGTTTATGGGGCTAACGCAGGCAGATGAAATCCTGCTGGAGAATATTCAGCCGGTTAAAGCACCGCAGTTACGGGGGGCTGAACAGGTGGATAAGGTGGCAGAATTTATGCACCGGAATCAGCCGTTTCTGGATTCCACCCTGTCCTTAAGCCAGCTTGCGCATCAGTTAAAACTCTCGCCGCACGATCTGTCAGCCATTATCAACAACGGGTTTCAGCAGAATTTTTTTACGTTTATCAGCGAGTACCGAATAGAGCACGCTAAAAAACTCCTGGCAATGCCGGAAGATAAGCGGACCATTCTTGATATTATGTATTCCTCAGGCTTTAACTCTAAATCGGTCTTTAATACCGCGTTTAAGAAGCAAACGGGTTTAACGCCTTCAGAATATCGGCGGCAATACTTATAATATCTATTGATGTGTGGTTAGTCCAGGCCGTGACTTACTAAGTTGTCAGAACTTTTTGAGCAAGGCTATATAGTGAAAAAAATGAGGTAATGACTCCAACTTATTGATAGTGTTTTATGTTCAGATAATGCCCGATGACTTTGTCATGCAGCTCCACCGATTTTGAGAACGACAGCGACTTCCGTCCCAGCCGTGCCAGGTGCTGCCTCAGA
>NZ_JBIMRC010000051.1:0-1507 GCF_043945575.1 Enterobacter cloacae complex sp. 2024EL-00214
TGACGGCGCTTAGTGCTGAATTCACTATCGGCGAAGGTGAGTTGATGGCTCATGATGTCCCTCTGGGATGCGCTCCGGATGAATATGATGATCTCATATCAGGAACTTGTTCGCACCTTCCCTAAGTCACCGGCGGCTTGCCTGCCACACATTGAACATTACAGACCAATTAGCACTTTGTCACCGGGGAAAGATGTAAAGATTATGTATAAATAGATTGGCTTAGAAGTGACATTTCAACTTTGGAGAAACAGGTGACATTTTAAACTTGCTTTAACAAAATTTTGGGACTGACCGAAACAAAAAGGCCAGCCCCGGAGGGCTGGCTATTCAGTACAGGGCAATGACAGGTTTCTTGATGCCGCAGGCGTGAGCGTAGCGGGTCAGTGTGTCGATGCTGGCTTTGGTGATGTTGTTTTCCAGGCGAGAAATAACCGGAGGTGTAACCCCCATGCGTTCAGCAACCTGCGCTTTTGTCAGGTTGTCATGCTTGCGCCATTCAGCAAGCAGCTCCCTGAGCTTTTCCTTACGTTCTTCTTCCTGCCATGCAGCGCGATATTCATCGTCCTGCATCCACTCGTTATGCAGTTCTTTATGGCTTACCAGTTTCATTAAGTACCTCCGCTAACCGCTTTTTGGCGAGATCGATTTCTTTCGCTGGCGTTTTCTGTGACTTCTTGATGAAAACACGGAGCATGATGATGGTATTGCCTTTGTGGTATACCCAGATTCCCCTGGCTATGTCCGTCCCCATCGTGCGGATCTCAAAAAGTCCATCGCCCAGGGGCTTCGTGTCCGGCTCCCGCAGTAATCGGGCGTCATACTCCAGTTTGCCGATGAGACGGTCAAACTTCACCCTGATTTTTACGGGTAATGCTGTGGCTTCTTCCCTGGCTTCCGGGTGATAAACAACGCTAAACATGTGACCTCCCATTTCTATTAATATTAACCTATAGGCTAATTTCAGACAAGGTAGAATTAACCTATAAGCTAATTTTGTTGGCAGTTATCGTGGCTACCCGGTCACTACCCTGTTAGCGTGAGTTTTCGTTCCACTGAGGAACGGGGATTTATGCGCGTTAGCGCATGTAAGGCGGCAGGATGAAATGACAGGTAGCACCGAGGGTTAGCCGCCGATACCAGTGAGGGATCGAAAGGGATCGCCTATCCATCCCTTCACCTTGCAAAGCCATATTCCGCTAAAAGCCGCTCAGAGGCTTTTGTGCGCGGTCGGAGTGGTCACAACAAGGGGACGTCTCAGAAAACGGAATCTATGGTCACTCCCGTTTTTGCAACACCGATTTTGACGACAAGTTGGCTTGCTTGAATCTATCCGGCGTCTGAATGGGATTTTATTCCCGCGCCTTGATGAGTTCCGCACCTGATGAACCTCCAGAAAATATACGGCTTCAATGAGCCTTTCCGTTTTACAGGTTCCTCAACAGGCCGGTGGGCCGTTAGTATCATCAATATCAGTATTCGCAAAACCAGATCAGTAATTCTTTAA
>NZ_JBIMRC010000052.1:0-1396 GCF_043945575.1 Enterobacter cloacae complex sp. 2024EL-00214
TTCACACATTACAATGAAAACCACCCGCACAGCGCGCTGGGATATCACTCCCCGAGGGAATATCGGCGGCAGCGGACATCGTTAACTTAAGATACAAAAGCTGTCCGGAGATGGCGGGTCAAGATCATGCATGGATGCTGACACAACGAGGATTTCGTTACTATTTTGCCTGGGTGGTCCTTGATTTTCGAGGTGTGGTTGAAGATATCAAAATGCTGATATCATTCCGTCTTCCTGAAGCTCATGCTGGTGGGATTGCTGCTCTGGTTCAGGGGCTTGGTGTACTTGCACTATTGGGCGTTGCATTATGTGGTGGATTCTGGTTTGCTCTCAATACTGCTCTTGGCACGTCACCTGTGCTGACAGAAACCGTCCTGCATGTGCATAAGTTTCTGACTGTATTTATTGAAACCTATTTCTGGGCACATGGTGCGATGGGGTTGCTGCATATCTTCCTCACCGTTCGTAGCCAAAGGAAAAATCCCGTTACCGAATAGTGCTGTAGGTTTATGATGGATAAGATGCCCTGTAATGGTTGGCTAAAACAGACTATAACCGCGCATTTATCCGTCAATGCATTTTCTATTTATCCGTAATTCCGATGAGTATGCGTATTTGAAGGAAAAAATATATGCATCTTGAACGACATAGTATCGAAAAAGTGGGATGGCTGAGGGCAGCTGTACTGGGGGCAAATGACGGAATTGTTTCGACAGCGAGCCTTGTTCTTGGGGTTGCATCTGCAAATAGCAGTCCTTCCGGTGTTTTACTTGCAGGTGTTGCAGGACTGGTTGCCGGAGCTATGTCAATGGCTACAGGGGAATATGTTTCCGTCTCATCTCAGGCGGATACCGAAAACGCAGCACTTGCCCAGGAAAAAAGGGAGCTGGAAACTGATTATCAGGGAGAGGTGCGGGAACTGACTTCACTTTATATGCAACGTGGACTGGAGCCAGAGCTTGCCCGGCAGGTTGCAGAGCAACTTATGGTCAAAGATGCCCTGGATGCTCATGCCCGTGAAGAACTGGGGTTGACGGATATAAATTCTGCACAGCCCCTACAGGCAGCTGTCTTTTCTGCCCTGAGTTTTTCCGCTGGTGCGGTGTTACCCTTAATCGTGGCATGGCTCTCCCCTCTGAAACTGGCTTTTTTGTTGATAATCCTTTCCACCCTTTTTTCACTGGCGGTCCTTGGCTATATATCTTCGGTTTTGAGTAAAGCCTCTCCTGTCAGGGCGATCATAAGAATTACGTTCTGGAGTACCATGGCGGTGATGCTGCCAACTTACTGATTTAGTGTATGATGGTGTTTTTGAGGTGCTCCAGTGGCTTCTGTTTCTATCAGCTGTCCCTCCTGTTCAGCTACTGACGGGGTGGTGCGTAACGGCAAAAGCACT
>NZ_JBIMRC010000053.1:0-1336 GCF_043945575.1 Enterobacter cloacae complex sp. 2024EL-00214
TGATCTTGACCCGCCATCTCCGGACAGCTTTTGTATCTTAAGTTAACGATGTCCGCTGCCGCCGATATTCCCTCGGGGAGTGATATCCCAGCGCGCTGTGCGGGTGGTTTTCATTGTAATGTGTGAACGCTGCTGCAAGGTTTCGCAGGGCTGTTCTCACATCTGGTTTTGCCATGAACGCGATATAGTCTTCCTTCATCGTCTTCACGAACCGTTCGGCCATGCCATTGCTCTGCGGGCTGCTCACCGCTGTTGTACACGGCTCCAGATTCAGCTCTCTGGCGAACCTCCGCGTTTCATGCGCGGTATATGCTGAACCGTTATCCGTCAGCCATTGAACCGGTGTGGTCGGCAGCCCGTCGCCGAAGCGCTTTTCCACCGACCTCAGCATCACATCCTGCACCGTCGAACTGTCGTAGCCTCCTGTGCTCGCTGCCCAGTCTATGGCTTCTCTGTCGCAGCAGTCCAGCGCGAACGTGACCCGCAGCTTCTCACCGTTGTCGCAGCCGAACTCGAAGCCATCTGAACACCAGCGCATATCGCTTTCTGCCACCGCGATTTTGCCCTTATGTTCACGCTTCGACCGCTCTGGTTTGTCATGCAGTAACAGCAGATTATGCTCGCTCATAAGCCGGTAAAGCCGTTTGGCGTTCACGGGGGGCAGTCCCTCTGTACGACGTTGCGTACGCAGGATGCCCCACACACGGCGATAGCCGTAACTGGGCATATCGCTGATGATATCGAGGATCTCTGACAGTATTTCAGCGTCTGCTTCGTCATCACGCCGGTTACAGCGCCTGTCCTGCCAGTCGGCAGAACGGTTAATTCGCAGTGACAGCTGCGCACGCGACACGCCCATGGTGCGGCTGACCAGGGCTATTCCCCGTCCTTTGGCAACAAGGGCGCGTGCGCTATCCATTTTCGCGACTGAGCGTACTCCACGGCTTCTTTCAGGATCTCAACTTCCATCGTCTTCTTGCCCAGCAGGCGCTGAAGCTCCCGGACCTGCTTCAGAGCAGCAGTAAGCTCAGAAGCTGGAACAACTTCTTCTCCGGCCGCAACGGCGGTGAGGCTGCCTTCCTGATATTGCTTCTTCCACTTAAACAGCAGGCTGGGCTGGATGCCATGCAGGCGGGCGACATGGGAGACATTCATGCCCGGCTCCATCGTCTGCTGGATAATGGCGATCTTCTCCTGAGGAGTTTTACGTTTACGGACTTCTTGTCCTAACAGGATCCCGGTCATCTCAAAATTGGCGTTAGTGTTAGACATATATTCAAGCCTATCTCTTATCTGGAGATACAGCTACTGTCTGGTGTTTCAGGGGGCTACATCA
>NZ_JBIMRC010000054.1:0-1224 GCF_043945575.1 Enterobacter cloacae complex sp. 2024EL-00214
AACGCGAAGCTCTTGATCGAAGCCCCGGTAAACGGCGGCCGTAACTATAACGGTCCTAAGGTAGCGAAATTCCTTGTCGGGTAAGTTCCGACCTGCACGAATGGCGTAATGATGGCCAGGCTGTCTCCACCCGAGACTCAGTGAAATTGAACTCGCTGTGAAGATGCAGTGTACCCGCGGCAAGACGGAAAGACCCCGTGAACCTTTACTATAGCTTGACACTGAACACTGGTCCTTGATGTGTAGGATAGGTGGGAGGCTTTGAAGCGTGGACGCCAGTCTGCGTGGAGCCGACCTTGAAATACCACCCTTTAATGGCTGGTGTTCTAACGTAGACCCGTAATCCGGGTTGCGGACAGTGTCTGGTGGGTAGTTTGACTGGGGCGGTCTCCTCCCAAAGAGTAACGGAGGAGCACGAAGGTTAGCTAATCCTGGTCGGACATCAGGAGGTTAGTGCAATGGCATAAGCTAGCTTGACTGCGAGAGTGACGGCTCGAGCAGGTGCGAAAGCAGGTCATAGTGATCCGGTGGTTCTGAATGGAAGGGCCATCGCTCAACGGATAAAAGGTACTCCGGGGATAACAGGCTGATACCGCCCAAGAGTTCATATCGACGGCGGTGTTTGGCACCTCGATGTCGGCTCATCACATCCTGGGGCTGAAGTAGGTCCCAAGGGTATGGCTGTTCGCCATTTAAAGTGGTACGCGAGCTGGGTTTAGAACGTCGTGAGACAGTTCGGTCCCTATCTGCCGTGGGCGCTGGAGAATTGAGGGGGGCTGCTCCTAGTACGAGAGGACCGGAGTGGACGCATCACTGGTGTTCGGGTTGTCATGCCAATGGCATTGCCCGGTAGCTAAATGCGGAAGAGATAAGTGCTGAAAGCATCTAAGCACGAAACTTGCCCCGAGATGAGTTCTCCCTGACTCCTTGAGAGTCCTGAAGGAACGTTGAAGACGACGACGTTGATAGGTCGGGTGTGTAAGCGTAGCGATACGTTGAGCTAACCGATACTAATGAACCGTGAGGCTTAACCTTACAACGCCGAAGCTGTTTCGGCGAAGAGACAGAATATTTTCAGCTTTGATACAGATTAACAGAATTTGCCTGGCGGCTTTAGCGCGGTGGTCCCACCTGACCCCATGCCGAACTCAGAAGTGAAACGCCGTAGCGCCGATGGTAGTGTGGGGTCTCCCCATGTGAGAGTAGGGAACTGCCAGGCATCAA
>NZ_JBIMRC010000055.1:0-1222 GCF_043945575.1 Enterobacter cloacae complex sp. 2024EL-00214
TGTAGATTCAATTGGTCAACGCAACAGTTATGTGAAAACATGGGGTTGCGGAGGTTTTTTGAATGAGACGAACATTTACAGCAGAGGAAAAAGCCTCTGTTTTTGAACTATGGAAGAACGGAACAGGCTTCAGTGAAATAGCGAATATCCTGGGTTCAAAACCCGGAACGATCTTCACTATGTTAAGGGATACTGGCGGCATAAAACCCCATGAGCGTAAGCGGGCTGTAGCTCACCTGACACTGTCTGAGCGCGAGGAGATACGAGCTGGTTTGTCAGCCAAAATGAGCATTCGTGCGATAGCTACTGCGCTGAATCGCAGTCCTTCGACGATCTCACGTGAAGTTCAGCGTAATCGGGGCAGACGCTATTACAAAGCTGTTGATGCTAATAACCGAGCCAACAGAATGGCGAAAAGGCCAAAACCGTGCTTACTGGATCAAAATTTACCATTGCGAAAGCTTGTTCTGGAAAAGCTGGAGATGAAATGGTCTCCAGAGCAAATATCAGGATGGTTAAGGCGAACAAAACCACGTCAAAAAACGCTGCGAATATCACCTGAGACAATTTATAAAACGCTGTACTTTCGTAGCCGTGAAGCGCTACACCACCTGAATATACAGCATCTGCGACGGTCGCATAGCCTTCGCCATGGCAGGCGTCATACCCGCAAAGGCGAAAGAGGTACGATTAACATAGTGAACGGAACACCAATTCACGAACGTTCCCGAAATATCGATAACAGACGCTCTCTGGGGCATTGGGAGGGCGATTTAGTCTCAGGTACAAAAAACTCTCATATAGCCACACTTGTAGACCGAAAATCACGTTATACGATCATCCTTAGACTCAGGGGCAAAGATTCTGTCTCAGTAAATCAGGCTCTTACCGACAAATTCCTGAGTTTACCGTCAGAACTCAGAAAATCACTGACATGGGACAGAGGAATGGAACTGGCCAGACATCTAGAATTTACTGTCAGCACCGGCGTTAAAGTTTACTTCTGCGATCCTCAGAGTCCTTGGCAGCGGGGAACAAATGAGAACACAAATGGGCTAATTCGGCAGTACTTTCCTAAAAAGACATGTCTTGCCCAATATACTCAACATGAACTAGATCTGGTTGCTGCTCAGCTAAACAACAGACCGAGAAAGACACTGAAGTTCAAAACACCGAAAGAGATAATTGAAAGGGGTGTTGCATTGACAGATTGAATCTACAG
>NZ_JBIMRC010000056.1:0-1203 GCF_043945575.1 Enterobacter cloacae complex sp. 2024EL-00214
CCTGATGAACCTCCAGAAAATATACGGCTTCAATGAGCCTTTCCGTTTTACAGGTTCCTCAACAGGCCGGTGGGCCGTTAGTATCATCAATATCAGTATTCGCAAAACCAGATCAGTAATTCTTTAAACCGGTGTATTTCTGCCGTTATGCTACATAAGTTTGCTGTCGTGCCGTTAGGGCCCAGGCTATTCTGGCCAGCTTGTTTGCCAGAGCACAAGTGACGACAAAGTTGCTTTTCCGGCACAGTAAATCCCTGACCCAATCGGCCAATTTGCCAGACTGGTGTTCCAGTTTTTGTATGAATACCCTGGCACATTGAACCAACAAAGTTCGGATCTTTTTATTACCTCGCTTACTAATTCCCAGCAATGTCGTCCTACCTCCCGTGCTGTACTGCCGAGGTACAAGCCCTGTTGCCGCCGCAAAGTCACGGCTGCTGGCGTACTGCTTCCCGTCGCCAATCTCAGTTGAAATAGTACTCGCTGTCAGTGTTCCGACGCAGGGAATGCTCAGCAAGCGCTGTCCAACCTCATCTTCGTCCAACTTTCGTTTCAACTGGGATTCCAAATCTTTAATCTGCTCAACAAGATAGTGATAATGCTGTTGTAATTTCAGCAATAACTGGCTGAGGTAAAGAGGCAAACTATTATCCTCAAGAATGGTACTCAGTCGGCTAATAACGGCAGCTCCTCGGGGAACGCTAATGCCAAATTCCAGCAGAAAAGCATGCATTTGATTGGTTGTTTTTACCTTATCCTGAACCAGGGATTCACGGACACGATGCAGAGCCCGCATTGCCTGCTGAGATTCCGTTCTGGGCTGCACAAAACGCATAGACGGACGCGATGCAGCTTCACAAATAGCTTCGGCGTCGACAAAGTCGTTTTTATTGCTTTTAACGAACGGGCGGACAAATTGTGGTGATATCAGCTTTGGGGAATGCCCCAACTCTTCCAACTTGCGTGCCATAAAGTGAGAACCGCCACAGGCTTCCATTGCGATGGTTGTAGCGGGGCATGTCGCCAAAAATTCGATCAACTTTGGCCGGGTAAATTTTTTACGGTAAACAGCCTTCCCGCGACGATCCTGGCAATGAATATGGAAAGAGTTTTTACCCAGATCGATACCAATGAGCGCAATGTTTTCCATGATAGTTCTCCGAATGAAAGCCTGTCCTCAGCATAGTACCGGGAAGGAGGGAG
>NZ_JBIMRC010000057.1:0-1197 GCF_043945575.1 Enterobacter cloacae complex sp. 2024EL-00214
GCCAGGCCTCAGCATTTTATTATGGTGATCCCCTGGGCGAAATGCGCCTGGTAAGCAGAGTTTTTGAAATGTAAGGCCTTTGAATAAGACAAAAGGCTGCCTCATCGCTAACTTTGCAACAGTGCCCCTAATCGTGTTCAGCAGAATAGCCGGAGGAAGTTTCCTACTGTCGATAAGAAAGGATTGGCACAGGGAGTGTGAATATCGAAACACCATCACAGAATAATGCCAGATAGAAATGCGATAGTAGGGTTGGATATTTAAATAAGGAGCATCCCGACTTAAAATGAATATGACTGCGTAACCAGGCGCAATAAAAAAAGCGAAAGAATCGCTTTTATTCTGGTTGTTTTTTCGAAGAGTGACCGTTTTCTGAGATGACAAGAAATAAGGAAGTCCTATGATCGCTAGCGGAATAGTTCAAAAACTGAATGCGCAAATGAATCAGGAGTTTTATACCTCAAATTTGTATCTTCAGCTCAGCCAGAGGTGCAGCGAGAATAGCCTTAATGGCACCGCACTATTTTTGCGTCATCAGGCGCAAAATACGGTGACGCAAATGATGCGCATGTACGAATACATCAAACAGAGCGGCGCCACGCCGGTGTTACAGGAGCAACACGCCCGGTGCGGTGAATTTTCCACGCTGGAAGATCTGTTTGAGCAGACGGTAAGCGATTACCAGAAGCGCATTAATGCGCTGACCTCTTTGACGGAAGACGCCCAGGCAGCAAACGATAAGTCAGCGATTAACTTCCTGAAGCGATACAGAAAAGAGGAAATCGTGGACGGGACGCTGTTGCAAATCATTCTGGATGAAGTCCGCAGCGCTAAAAAAGCGGGCATCAACATGCAGCAAACCGACCACTATCTGGTTGGCGTGATCGATCGCTATCACTAAATCAATTTCGCAGTACGAGGAGGTTTTACGCCTCCTCAGAAAATCTGTTTTACATCAGAAACAGAGGTTTATGCCAGTGAACATTTGATACCCAACACGTCATAGTGATTTTTTAACTTAGCGTTTTTATATCGTGCCAAAAATGTCTCTGCTTGTGTCTTTATATTAAGGAAGGTGCGAATAAGCAGGTCATTTCTTCCCAAGCTGACTCGCTGATTAAAATTTCGCGGATCTGGGCCGATTTTTTTCCCGCAAACACATCGAATCAGCCTATTTAGGCTATTTTTTCCACCATT
>NZ_JBIMRC010000059.1:0-1033 GCF_043945575.1 Enterobacter cloacae complex sp. 2024EL-00214
TTGAGGGTGGTACAAAATAGTGGTACATTCGGAATCGAAGCGTAAAGGTAACTCACTGTTATTCGGTGATTTCGTTGCTATAGAAACGAATCCTTGGTTCGATTCCGAGTCCGGGCACCACTATTTAAAGAACCCGCCCAAAAGGCGGGTTTTTGCTTTCTGAGCCAACAACTTGTTGGCTTACCAGTAGTTACCGCCCTTATCTCTCCTCCAGGTCCGCTTCCCGTTGTACAAAATGAGCAGCCTACCAAAGACCGAAACGGAACCGACTACATCCGTAAAGCAGTTCATCAGAAGCGACGTTCACAGAAGAGAGAGCGTAACTCAGGCCTGAAATTGATCGATTAAATAAAAACCCTGAGTTATCAGCTCAGGGTTTTTGCGTTTCAGCAGAAAGTGTAGCTCAGCAATACTTATCAATTTGTTTTGTGTGACTGCTGGAAACCCGCGACATCATACTGAGATACGCTATTGGAATTTTTAGAATTCTGCGGCTGAGTACCCGCATAATGGGACCCCGCATTTCCATCGGGGTTGAATGCAGAACCCGGAGCATTGATGGCGTTTCCGGGTGTAACACTGCCGGTCACAGACGTGCCAATTGTCTGGTTGGGTTGCCCCTTTGTTCCTGTCACTGTATGGACGTTGGCGGCTAAAGTCGTTGCAACAGGAACCATTGCGAGAACAACACCTGTGATGAGTTGGTAGATGCGGGACATTGTCACCCCCCTTTGTTCGTAGCTGATGAGTCCCCATCTCAGAAATTATAGTTCTACAGGATTACTTTGTATGTAAGCCAATTTTAGTTTCACACTTTTATGTGGGGGTATCCTGTAGGCTGGGTCAGGTGCAACCGCCGCCGGGCATTTTAAAACACGCAAAGCAAAAAACCCCGCACCTTCCGGCACGGGGTTCTTCTTAATTGATGCCTGGCAGTTCCCTACTCTCACATGGGGAGACCCCACACTACCATCGGCGCTACGGCGTTTCACTTCTGAGTTCGGCATGGGGTCAGGTGGGACCACCGCGCTAA
>NZ_JBIMRC010000005.1:0-282126 GCF_043945575.1 Enterobacter cloacae complex sp. 2024EL-00214
TGACGGCGCTTAGTGCTGAATTCACTATCGGCGAAGGTGAGTTGATGGCTCATGATGTCCCTCTGGGATGCGCTCCGGATGAATATGATGATCTCATATCAGGAACTTGTTCGCACCTTCCTTAGCTGAAGTGATGTCATGCTGCACGGCATCACTAAAACGTTCATTGATTGCAAATCACCGTGCTATGCCCCCGGAATACTCAACTGCGTCACTCCTCATGGTCATATCTTCGTGATCACTCATTTACCTCTCCAGATAACGTGTAAAATATTCATTCGCTTCTTTCTTCCTGCGCGATTTATGTCATACGCCCGCGTGCTGAATGTTGTCACCCGGAGTAAACCCTGTTTTCATAGCGACATGGAAACGCCGGGGTAGTTTTCACGTATACTCAGCCTGGATAATGCCCTGGATGGCGATCAGGTCTCGTTCCTGAGCCTGCGCGCTGGTGGAGATGTCAATCCACCATCGTGCCCCTTAAGGTAAGAGCCATGTAGTTAACAAATTGATTGTTCGGTGGTTTTTAATGAAAAAGCTGTTTATCCAGTTTTATCTTTTGCTGTTTGTCTGCTTCCTGGTGATGACGATGCTGGTTGGGCTGGTCTATAAATTCACCGCCGAACGAGCGGGCAGACAGTCGCTGGATGATTTGATGAAAAGTTCGCTTTACCTGATGCGAAGCGAACTACGTGAAATTCCGCCGCACGAATGGGCCAAAACCTTAAAAGAACTGGATCTCAATCTGTCCTTTGATTTGCGCATTGAGCCGATGAAGGATTTCGATTTAGCGCCGCGAGCCATGCAGCGTCTGAGTGACGGCGACATTGTGGCGCTGGACGAGAAATATACCTTCATCCAGCGCATTCCGCGCAGCCACTACGTGCTGGCCGTGGGGCCGGTGCCCTATCTTTATTATCTGCACCAGATGCGCCTGCTGGACATGGCGTTGATGGCATTTATTGCCATTTCGCTGGCTTTCCCGGTCTTTATCTGGATGAGACCGCACTGGCAGGACATGCTGAAACTGGAATCGGCTGCACAGCGTTTCGGTGAGGGGCATCTTACCGAACGCATTCACTTCGACAGCGGTTCCAGCTTTGACCGGCTTGGGGTGGCCTTTAACCAGATGGCCGATAACATTAATGCGTTGATTGCCAGTAAGAAGCAACTGATCGACGGCATTGCCCACGAGCTACGCACCCCGCTGGTACGCCTGCGCTACCGCCTGGAGATGAGCGAGAACCTGACTGAGGCAGAGTCTCAGGCGCTGAACCGCGATATCGGCCAGCTTGAAGCACTGATTGAAGAACTGCTGACCTATGCCCGCCTCGATCGGCCGCAAAACGAGCTGAATCTCAGCACACCGGATTTGCCCATCTGGCTGCAAACCCATATTGATGATGTACAAAGCGTGAACCCGCAACGCGCGCTGATGACGACGATCACGCCTGGCGATTATGGCGCGCTGGATATGCGTCTGATGGAGCGCGTGCTGGATAACCTGATGAACAACGCCATGCGCTATAGCGAAAGCACGCTGCATATTGGGCTGGATTTGCAGGGGAATCAGGCCAGCCTGACGGTTGATGATGACGGCCCCGGTATCGCTCCGGAAGAACGTGAAACTATTTTCGAGCCGTTTGTACGCCTTGATCCCAGCCGCGATCGCGCGACGGGAGGATGTGGCCTGGGGCTGGCAATCGTCTACTCAATCGCTCAGGCGATGGGCGGCACGGTTCACTGTGAAGCAAGCGAACTCGGCGGTGCGCGCTTCTGTTTTAGCTGGCCGGTGTACCATAACATTACCCTTCCCGTTCCTGCCTGACCTTAACCGCACGCTGGTCGAACCCGGCGTGCTGTGTTATACCGTAAGTATGTTGTAACTAATGAGAGGCTAACATGGCAACGTACGATCTCATCGAAAGGCTGAACACCACTTTCCGGGAAACAGAACACAACCTGCTCACCCTGACAGAGCGTTTGCAGACCTGTCGTCTGTTAGCCGCACGCGTCTTTACCCTGCCCGATGTGGTAAAAGGCGCTGAGCACGATCCGCTGGAAACCATTGCGGTGAAGCAGCATATCGGCAACGCGGCGATGGAACTGGCGATGCAACACTATCGTCACCTGTTTATCCAGCAGCAGTCAGAAAACCGCAGCAGCAAGGCAGCCGTGCGCTTGCCTGGTGTTATCTGCCTGCAAACCGACGTTGCAACGCGCGAAGCGCTGGAAGCCCACATTGCGCATATCAACACGCTAAAAGCGACGTTTGAAAAGATTGTCACCGAAGAGTCAGGCCTCGCCCCAGCCGCCCGTTTTGAATGGGTACACCGCCAGCTTCCGGGCTTAATCACCCTCAATGCCTATCGCACCCTGACGGTACTGCACCACCCTGCCACGCTCCGTTTTGGCTGGGCGAACAAGCACATCATTAAAAACTTCACCCGCGATGAGATCCTGGCACAACTGGAAAAAAGCCTGAAAGCCCCACGAACGGTGGCTCCGTGGTCGCGTGAGCAGTGGATTGAGCGTCTGGAGCAGGAGTATCACAGCATCGCCTCGTTACCGGCGAAAACGCGTCTCAAGATAAAGCGTCCGGTGAAGGTGCAGCCTATCGCCCGCGTCTGGTATTCCGGGCAGCAAAAGCAGGTGCAGTATGCCTGCCCGACGCCGTTAATTGCGCTTTATGATGACGACCGGGGGGCGGTGGTACCGGACATTGGTGAACTGTTGAATTACGATGCTGAAAACGTCCAGCATCGCTATAAACCTCAGGCGCAGCCGCTGCAGCTGATTATTCCCCGGCTGCACCTGTATGTTGCAGAGTGATTACGTCAGGCTTCCGACCATTGCTTCCGGGCGTACCCAGGCATCAAATTCGGCGTCTGTCAGGTAGCCCAGCGCCAGCGCAGACGCTTTTAGCGTAAGCCCCTCTTTGTGCGCTTTTTTGGCAATCTCGGCGGCTTTGTCGTAACCGATATGGGTATTGAGCGCCGTCACCAGCATCAGGGATTCGTTGAGCAACTGACTGATGCGCTCGCGATTCGGCTCGATACCCACCGCACAGTGCTCATTGAAGCTCTCCATTCCGTCCGCCAGCAAGCGTACTGACTGCAGCACGTTGTGGATCACCATTGGGCGGTAGACATTCAACTCAAAGTTACCGGATGCCCCGCCCATATTGACGGCCACATCGTTGCCCATCACCTGACAGCAGAGCATGGTCATGGCTTCACACTGGGTCGGGTTCACTTTCCCGGGCATGATGGAGCTACCCGGTTCATTTTCCGGAATGCTGATTTCGCCAATACCGCAGCGCGGGCCAGAGGCCAGCCAGCGCACGTCGTTAGCAATTTTCATCAGCGAGGCTGCCAGCCCTTTTAACGCACCGTGGGTATGAACCAGCGCATCACAGGTCGCCAGCGCTTCGAATTTATTCGGCGCGGTGACAAACGGCTGCCCGGTGATTTTTGCCAGCTCTGCGGCAACGCGCACGGCGTACTCCGGATGGGTGTTTAACCCGGTACCCACTGCCGTACCGCCCAGAGCCAGTTCCGCCAGATGTGGCAGGCTGTAATCAATGTGCTTCAGGTTGTGTTCGAGCATGGCAACCCAGCCGGAAATCTCCTGGCCGAGCGTCAGAGGGGTGGCATCCTGCAGGTGCGTGCGGCCGATTTTAACGATATCGCGAAAGGTCAGCGCTTTCTCGTTAAGCGTGGTCTTAAGCACGTTCAGTTGCGGGATCAGCTGTTCACGGATAGCAATCACCGCTGCCACGTGCATCGCCGTCGGGAACACATCGTTAGAACTTTGGCTCTTGTTGACGTCATCGTTCGGGTGAACCTTGCGCTCCATACCGCGCACACCGCCCAGCAGTTCGCTTGCCCGGTTCGCCAGCACTTCGTTCATGTTCATGTTGCTCTGAGTACCAGAGCCGGTCTGCCAGATGGCAAGGGGGAATTCGTCGCCGTGTTTGCCTGCCAGCACTTCGTCGGCGGCATCGATGATGGCGGTGGCTTTGTCTGCCGACAGCAGGCCTAAATCCTGATTCACTTTGGCTGCAGCGCGTTTGGTCAGCGCCAGCGCCTGAATCAACGAGACGGGCATTTTCTCAGTCGAAATACGGAAATGCTCCAGCGAACGCTGGGTTTGCGCGCCCCATAGCTTGTCAGCCGGGACGTCGATTGCGCCCATTGAGTCTTTCTCACGGCGTATCGTTGTCATTACTTTCTCCTTGATAACAATGAAGTTGGGAACATTGCTCACATGCTTAAGAGATAAGTATTGATGGCTTTTGAATTACTGTATGGCGCTTTGTGCGCTCTTTAATGTACCGGGTGGCGTTAGCACCACCCGGTATTTGTCAAACTACTTCACGCACGCCGAACACTGCGAAGACTGGATCTGTTTGAAGAAGTCATTGCCTTTGTCATCCACCAGGATAAACGCCGGGAAGTCTTCCACTTCAATTTTCCAGATAGCTTCCATACCCAGTTCCGGGTATTCCACGCACTCCAGGCTCTTGATACTGCCCTGTGCCAGCACCGCTGCCGGGCCGCCGATGCTGCCCAGATAGAAGCCGCCATGCTTATGGCACGCATCCGTGACCTGCTGGCTACGGTTACCTTTCGCGAGCATGATCATGCTGCCGCCGTTGGCCTGAAGCTGGTCAACGTAAGAGTCCATACGACCTGCAGTGGTTGGGCCTAACGAACCAGAGGCATAACCTTCCGGGGTTTTCGCCGGGCCTGCATAATAGATTGGGTGATCTTTAATGTACTGCGGCAGACCTTCACCGTTATCCAGACGCTCTTTCAGCTTCGCATGCGCAATGTCGCGCCCCACGATAATCGTCCCGTTCAGGGAGAGTCGTGTCGAAACCGGATACTGAGAAAGCTGCGCCAGAATGTCACTCATCGGACGGTTCAGGTCGACGCGCACTGCTTCGCCCTCACCCGCTTTACGCAGTGCTTCAGGAATATACTTGCCCGGGTTGTTCTCCAGTTTTTCGATCCAGACGCCTTCGCGGTTGATCTTCGCCTTGATGTTACGATCCGCTGAGCAAGAGACGCCCATCCCTACCGGACAGGATGCGCCGTGGCGCGGCAGACGAACAACGCGGATATCGTGGGCGAAGTATTTACCGCCAAACTGCGCGCCAAGCCCCAGATTCTGCGCTTCCTGTAACAGTTCCTGTTCGAGCTGAACATCGCGGAACGCCTGACCGTGCTCGTTCCCTTCCGTTGGCAGGCCGTCGTAATATTTGGTCGAGGCCAGCTTCACCGTTTTCAGGGTGCTTTCTGCTGACGTACCGCCAATCACAAACGCGATATGGTACGGCGGGCACGCCGCAGTGCCGAGGGTGCGCATTTTCTCAACCAGATAGTTCTTCAGCTTGCCCGGCGTGAGCAGCGCTTTGGTTTCCTGGTAGAGGTAAGTTTTGTTAGCTGAACCGCCACCTTTGGCGATGCAGAGGAATTTGTATTCGTCACCGTCAACGCTGTAGAGATCAATCTGCGCTGGCAGGTTGGTGCCGGTGTTGACCTCTTTGTACATGTCCAGCGCCGCGTTCTGAGAGTAGCGCAGGTTGTCTTCGGTGTAGGTGTTGTAAACACCGTGCGCCAGCGCCGCTTCATCGCCGCCGCCCGTCCAGACGCGCTGACCTTTTTTACCGACGATGATCGCCGTGCCGGTGTCCTGGCAGGTTGGCAGAATGCCTTTTGCCGCGATATCGGAGTTACGCAGGAACTGCAGGGCCACGTACTTGTCGTTTTCGCTGGCCTGCGGGTCACTCAGGATATCAGCAACCTGCTGCTGGTGTGCGGGGCGGAGCATAAACGAGGCATCGTGGAAAGCGTGCTGCGCCAGTAACGTCAGCGCTTGCGGATCCACTTTGAGGATCTCCTGTCCTTCGAACTCAGAAACAGAAACGTGATCGCGGGTTAACAGGTAATACTCGGTATGATCCTTACTGAGGGGGAAAGGATCCTGATAATAAAAGGGTTTGGTCGACATTGTTCTCTCACTTACTGCTTCAGTCTGATTATTTGGGCAGATGTTCCGCTGCCCGCTTAAAAGCGAGTTAGCTTATCCTACACAATTTTTTAACAAAAACTGAGACTAGTACGACTTTTTACATGCGCAGGTTACTTCCGTGCGGTTTATTGCTTTAATACCCGAAGTTTATTTCACATTTGAATCAGGGCTTGATAATGCAAAAACTCATCAACTCAGTGCAAAACTACGCCTGGGGAAGTAAAACTGCGTTAACGGATCTCTACGGGATCGCGAATCCAGGCAATCTGCCGATGGCAGAGCTGTGGATGGGCGCACACCCGAAGAGCAGCTCAAAAATTGAGGACGCAAACGGCCAGGTACAAAGTCTGCGTGACGTGATTGATGCTGACAAAGCTACACTCCTGGGCAGCAAGGTTGCCAGCCGTTTTGGCGAACTGCCGTTCCTGTTTAAAGTGCTGTGCGCCGACCAGCCGCTCTCCATCCAGGTACATCCAAACAAAAAAGCGTCTGAAATGGGTTTTGCGAAAGAGAACGCAGCGGGTATCCCGTTAGACGCCGCCGAGCGAAACTACAAAGATCCGAACCATAAACCGGAACTGGTCTTCGCCCTCACCCCCTTCCTGGCGATGAACGCGTTCCGCGAATTCTCAGAGATTATCACTCTGCTGCAGCCGGTTTCAGGTGCCAACAGCGCTATTTCGCACTTCCTCGAAAACCCGAATGCAGAAAGTCTGGGCCAACTGTTCGCCAGCCTGCTTAACATGCAGGGTGAGGAAAAAACTCACGCGCTGGCAGTGCTGAAAGCAGCCCTCAACAGCCAACAGGGTGAGCCGTGGGATACCATTCGCGTCATTTCTGAGTTCTACCCGGACGACAGCGGCCTGTTCTCCCCGCTGCTGCTGAACGTGGTGAAGCTGAACCCGGGCGAAGCAATGTTCCTGTTTGCCGAGACTCCGCACGCCTACCTGCAGGGTGTGGCGCTGGAGGTGATGGCTAACTCTGATAACGTCCTGCGCGCGGGTCTGACGCCAAAATACATCGACATCCCTGAACTGGTGGCTAACGTCAAGTTCGTGGCAAAACCTGCTGCTGAGCTGCTGACCCAGCCGGTCAAAAATGGTACAGAGCTGGACTTCCCGATCCCGGTGGATGATTTTGCCTTCTCGCTGCACGATCTGAGCGCAACAGAAACGCCGGTTGCTCAGGAGAGCGCTGCTATTCTGTTCTGCGTGGAGGGCGAAGCGGTATTGCATAAGGGAGAACAACGCCTGGTGCTGAAACCGGGCGAGTCGGCATTTGTTGCGGCAAATGAATCTCCGATCGGCATTAGTGGCACTGGCCGTCTGGCGCGTGTTTTCAATAAGCTATAAGCACTTACTGAATTTCTTAACAACTCTTGCTAAGCTAGTTGCAGACTTTATATCACCAGGCGGTCTCTACCGCCTGGTTTCATTTTAGGGATAGTCGCAATGAAAAAATCGGTCGTAGCGGTTGGAGTGATTGTTGCTTTAGGTGTGGTCTGGTCGGGAGCCTCCTGGTTTACCGGTAAACAACTGGAAACCCGCCTGGCAGAGATGGTGGTGCAGGCTAACGGCGAAATTAAGCGTAGCGCGCCGGAGTCAGGTGTCGAGCTAAGCTATCAGAATTATCAGCGTGGCGTGTTTAGCAGCCATATGCAGGTCGTTGTGAAGCCCGTTGCCGGTAACGCAAATGCCTGGCTGAAGCCTGGCCAAAGCGTCGTGCTGGATGAAACGGTAAGCCACGGCCCGTTCCCGCTGGCACAGTTAAAATCCTTGAACCTGATCCCGTCGATGGCGTCGGTTCATACCGTACTGGTGAATAACGATTTAACGAAGCCGTTGTTCGACCTGGCAAAAAATGAATCTCCTTTCGATATTAATACCCGCATCAGCTATTCCGGTGACACCAGTTCTGATATTGCCCTGAAAGCGCTGAACTATGAAAACGGTAACGAGAAGGTCACCTTCAGCGGCGGTAACTTCAATGTGGGTGCTGACCGCGATGGAAATGTGTTCTCACTGACAGGTGAGGCGCAAAGTGGTCAGGTTAATGCCGTCAACGAATACGATCAAAAGGTTCAACTCACCTTCAATAGCCTGAAAGCCGACGGCAACAGCCGGATGACTGATTTTAAAGAGCGCATAGGCGACCAGAAAATCTCTGTCGATAAGATCGCTATCGCAGTTGAAGGCAAAGAGCTGGCTGTCCTGGAAGGGATGGATCTGGACGGTAAATCCGACGTTTCTAAAGACGGTAAGAGTATCAATACTCAGCTCGACTACACCCTGAAAAGCCTGAAAGTACAGAACCAGGATCTGGGTACCGGCAAGTTGTCGCTGAAAATCGGCAATATCGACGGCCAGGCGTGGCATGAGTTTAGTCAGAAATACAGCAAAGAGAGCCAGGCGTTGCTGACTGATACCGCCCTGCAGCAAAACCCGGAGGTTTATCAGCAACAGGTGATCGCGGTGTTGTTCAACAATCTGCCAATCCTGCTGAAAGGTGAACCGACGATCACCGTCGCTCCTCTGAGCTGGAAAAACAGCAAAGGCGAAACCAACTTTAACCTGTCTCTGCTCCTGAAAGACCCGGCAACCGCAACCGGTGAACCGCAGACGCTGGCGGAGGAAGTGGATCGCACCGTGAAGTCTCTCGACAGCAAGCTGACCATCCCGATGGACATGGCGACCGAGCTGATGACTCAGGTCGCGAAGCTTGAAGGTTACGGTGATGAAGATGCCGGTAAGCTGGCAAACCAACAGGTGAAAGGCCTGGCGGCAATGGGCCAGATGTTCCGCATCACGAAGCTGGAAAACAACACCATTTCAGCCAGCCTGCAGTATGCCAACGGCCAGGTGACGCTCAACGGCGATAAAATGCCGCTGGATGAGTTTGTCGGGATGTTTGGTATGCCAGCTCTGGATGTCCCGGATCAGGCTGCACCGGATGCACCTGCAGAACCGGTTGCACCACAGCAGTAATCTGAAAAACCCCTCTTTGAGGGGTTTTTTATTGCCGGGTGGTAATTAATACGAATCCAACCCCCTGCGTTCACACCAGTGCACGCAGTTCTTCCTTCATATAGGACGAAAAGTACTCAGGGTTTTTAATAATGACACGCTCACCGGACTCAATTCGTTCTGCCCATCCCGCTAATGTTTTCGTAAACCCGGGGTTCCAGCCTTCCTGAGCGCCCCGGGCAAAAACATCAGCTGCACTGGCCGGAGCCCCTAACTCATTAAGATACTTGAAAATGCCCTTAGCCGTACTTTCATCCATCGGGTGAGGCGCTGAAGATGATGTATTCATTCCATTAATAAAATCCAGTGCTTTATCAATTACCGCTGGCATATTCTTATCCTTAAATTATCCATGATATGTACAAGGCTATAATATGGACTGAATTTTGCTTAGCAATCAAAAGGTTTTTCCATTCAGTGCATATTTAGTTGGTCAAATGTGAGCTATGTACGAATGACAGATTTTTTCTACCGCCCTGCGGAATGGGGCAATTGGCCGGACGCTATTTCACCGTCACCAGCCGTGCCGCTACAATCTGGTGTCCGGCCAGGACATCTGTTTTCTCGATACGCTGCATGATCCTGTCGGCCAGCGTGTAACCCATCTCGCGTGCAGGCGTGATAGCCCAGACGATTGGCAGATCGTCCAGCGCATTTTCACCAACATCGGCAAATGCGCCCAGCGCAACCTGATGGCCGAAGAACGTTTCAACACCGCCCTCACCGCTCTGACGCCCGGCGCGGATCAAGCCAAACCAGGCCCCCATCGCAATCACGTCGTTATAGCAAATCACGGCACTTATCGTCGGGCTGCTACGTAATAATGTGCTCATCGCTTCTGCCGCTTTTTTCTGGCTGGATTCGCATTCCACCACCCATTCGCTGTGGAACGGTAGCCCGTATTTGATTAACGTTGCGCAGTAACCGCCCACCCGTTCGGCGCGCGTAAGGGACGAGCTTTTACCCCCAAGCCAGGCAATGCGTTGATGACCGCGTCGAATAAGATGCTCGGTCAACATTTGTGCGGCCTGCATATTGTCCGGACGCAGCGTATCGGCCTCGTCCAGATAACTGGCGCGCGAAGCAAACACCAGCGGAACCCCTTTCTGGGCGGCGTGCTCACACAATTCGCTCCCCACACCCGACGCCCCGGCGATGATCACTCCGTCAACGCCCTGTGTCAGCAGCATATCCAGACGCTGAAGCAGTTGATCGGGCTCACGCCCACCGTGCAGTAAAAAGACCATTCGCCCCTGCGCTTCAAGCGCTTCCGTCAACCCGGCGGTCAGTTCTGCGTAAAACGGAGAAGTCAGGTCACGGACGATCAAACCAATCACGCCACTTTGCCCGCCGCGCAGTGCCGATGCCTGACGGTTACGCACAAAGCCCAGTTGCTCAACGGCCTCGTTAACCCGCTGACCGGTCGCGGGAGAGATGCGCCCTTTCCCGCTCAGCACCAGTGAAACGGTGCTAACAGAAACGCCCGCCGCCAGCGCGACATCGTTGATGGTTATCTTTTTCGCTACAGCCATGTGGTGGCGTGACTCCCTGATAATGAGATCGGTAAAACGTTTTATCAAAACGTTATCTTTATACTACCAGTCAAAGCCTGAGAATGTGATTTAGCGCGCACTAAACTTTGATAAAACGTTTTATCTTCTCGCAGCATTGAAGCAGATAAACCGATTTTAACAATAAAGGAGTCGTTTTATGACGGCAAAAGCGGCACAAAAAATATCGCTGTGGGAGTTTTTCCAGCAACTGGGTAAAACCTTTATGCTGCCCGTGGCACTACTCTCTTTCTGCGGGATCATGCTCGGGATCGGCAGTTCGCTGAGCAGTAATGATGTCATCACGCTGATCCCATTCCTTGGCAACCCTGTGCTGCAGGCGATTTTTATCTGGATGAGTAAAGTCGGCTCCTTTGCGTTTAGCTTCCTGCCGGTCATGTTCTGTATCGCTATCCCATTGGGTCTGGCACGTGAAAACAAAGGCGTGGCCGCATTTGCCGGCTTCGTCGGTTACGCGGTCATGAACCTTGCGGTCAACTTCTGGCTGACCGCGAAAGGCATTCTGCCAACGACCGATGCTGCCATCCTGAAAGCCAACAACATCCAGAGCGTGATTGGTATTCAGTCCATTGATACCGGGATCCTCGGTGCCGTGATCGCAGGTGTGATCATCTGGATGCTGCACGAGCGTTTCCACAACATCCGTCTGCCTGATGCGCTGGCATTCTTTGGCGGCACCCGCTTTGTTCCGATCATCACACTCGTCGTAATGGGGCTGTTTGGTCTGATCATCCCCCTGATTTGGCCGGTCTTCGCGCTGGGTATCAACGGTATTGGTCGCATCATTAACGGTGCCGGTGATTTTGGCCCGATGATCTTCGGTACCGGCGAGCGCCTGCTGTTGCCATTCGGTCTGCAACATATTCTGGTGGCCCTGATTCGCTTTACCGAAGCAGGCGGAACGATGGATGTGTGTGGACACGATGTGAGCGGTGCGCTGACCATCTTCCAGGCTCAGCTCAGCTGTCCGACAACGCACGGCTTCTCCGAGAGTGCGACCCGCTTCCTGTCTCAGGGTAAAATGCCAGCCTTCCTGGGCGGTCTGCCGGGTGCCGCGCTGGCAATGTACCACTGCGCCCGCCCGGAAAACCGTCACAAAATTAAAGGTCTGCTGATTTCCGGTGTGATCGCCTGCGTCGTGGGCGGCACAACGGAACCGATCGAATTCCTGTTCCTGTTCGTCGCGCCAGTGCTGTATCTCATCCACGCCGTGTTAACCGGTCTGGGCTTTACCACGATGGCTGTCCTGGGTGTGACTATCGGTAATACTGACGGCAACGTGATTGACTTCGTGGTGTTCGGTATCCTGCACGGCCTCTCCACCAAATGGTACCTGGTACCGGTGGTGGCCGCTATCTGGTTCGCGGTGTACTACGCTATCTTCCGCTTCGCCATCACCCGCTTTAACCTGAAAACGCCGGGCCGTGATACCGACTCCGCCACCAGCGTTGAACAGGCGGTTGCCGGTACGGTGGGCAAATCGGGCTATAACACCCCTGCTATCCTCGCGGCGCTGGGCGGTGCGGATAACATTACCTCGCTGGACAACTGCATCACCCGTCTGCGTTTGTCGGTGGCAGATATGTCCAAAGTTGATACCAATGCCCTGAAAGCCAACCGGGCCATCGGCGTGGTACAGTTAAATCAGCATAATTTGCAGGTGGTCATCGGCCCGCAGGTACAGTCAGTGAAAGACGAACTGACCACCCTGATGCGTACAGTAGAAGCCTGATACCTTCCCCCCTCAGCACGAGGGGGTTTTACTTTAAGGACTAAAGTCATGTTTGATTTTTCATCCGTGGTGGATCGTCACGGTACCTGGTGTACCCAGTGGGATTATGTCGCTGACCGCTTTGGAGCCGCAGACCTGCTGCCCTTCACCATCTCCGATATGGATTTCGCCACCGCCCCCTGCATTACCGACGCGCTGCACCAGCGAATCAATCACGGCGTGTTTGGCTATAGCCGCTGGAAAAACGATGAGTTTCTGGCCGCCGTCGCGCACTGGTTCCGTCAACGCTTTAACAGCCGTATCAATACCGATACTGTCGTTTACGGGCCTTCCGTTATCTATATGGTGTCCGAACTGATTCGTCTCTGGTCAAAACCCGGCGACGGTGTCGTCGTTCATACCCCGGCGTATGATGCTTTTTATAAAGCCATCGAGGGTAATGCACGTAATGTGGTTGCAGTTGCGATGGAGAAACAGGCTACCGGCTGGCAGGGTAATATGGCCGCGCTTGAGGCCGCACTGGCAAAACCGGAAAACAAAATCCTGCTACTGTGCAGCCCACAAAACCCGACGGGCAAGGTATGGACACGCGATGAACTGACCCTCATGGCAGATCTTTGCGCACGTTATGATGTGGCGGTGATCAGCGATGAAATTCATATGGACATGGTGTGGGGAGAGCATCGTCATACCCCGTGGAACGAGGTTGCCCGTGGCAAATGGGCACTGCTGACTTCCGGCTCCAAGAGTTTTAATATTCCGGCGTTGACGGGCGCATACGGCCTTATTGGCGATGACGACAGCCGTCATGGCTATCTGAGTGCGCTAAAAGGCCGTGACGGGCTCTCTTCCCCTTCCGTGCTGGCGCTGACCGCGCATATTGCCGCCTATCAACAGGGTGAGCCGTGGCTGGATGCATTGCGGGCTTACCTGGAAGAGAATTTGCGTTATATCGCTCATGAATTGAACAGTGCTTTTCCGAAATTAAACTGGCAGCCACCTGAGGCCACCTATCTTGCGTGGATTGATTTACGCCCGTTAAACATTGATGAGCAGGCGCTGCAAAAAGTGCTGATTGAGCAGGAAAAAGTCGCCATCATGCCGGGATATACCTATGGAAAAGAGGGTAACGGTTTTATTCGCCTCAATGCGGGTTGCCCGCGCAGTAAGCTGGAACAAGGGGTGAAGCGGCTTATTTCCGGGGTGAACACCCTTCTGTAACGCATTTGCGCAACGGAATATTCCATTGCGCAAATGGATTTTTACCCCGTTTTGTTTTTATAATATGACGCACTTTAACCAGAAAAGAGTGCGACCATGATTGATACAAGCCTTCCTTTAACTGATATTCATCGTCACCTTGACGGTAACATTCGTGCCCAAACCATTCTCGATCTTGGCCGCCAGTTCAATTTAACTCTTCCTGCTCAAACGCTTGAAACCTTGATCCCTCACGTTCAGGTCACCTCAAATGAACCGGATCTGGTCAGTTTTCTGAGCAAGCTCGACTGGGGCGTGAAAATGCTGGCCTCGCTGGACGCCTGCCGCCGTGTCGCCTTTGAGAACATTGAAGATGCTGCCCGTAACGGCCTGCATTATGTCGAACTGCGCTTCTCGCCAGGTTATATGGCAATGAACCACAACCTGCCGGTTGCAGGTGTGGTGGAAGCCGTGATTGAAGGCGTGCGCGAAGGGTGCAAAGCCTTCGATGTACAGGCGCGTCTGATTGGCATTATGAGCCGTACGTTCGGTGAAGCGGCCTGCCTGCAGGAACTGGAAGCGCTGCTGGCACATCGTGACCAGATCACCGCCGTCGATCTGGCCGGTGACGAGCTGGGCTTCCCGGGTCATCTGTTCCTCTCTCATTTCAACCGCGCACGCGATGCTGGCTGGCATATCACCGTTCATGCAGGCGAAGCGGCAGGCCCGGAAAGTATCTGGCAGGCGATCCGTGAACTGGGTGCCGAGCGTATTGGCCACGGCGTGAAGGCAGTAGAAGATCGCGCGTTGATGGATTTCCTTGCAGAACAGCGCATTGGCATTGAATCTTGCCTGACCTCCAACATCCAGACCAGCACGGTGCCAACGCTGGCGCAGCATCCGCTGAAAACGTTCCTGGAGCATGGCGTTCTGGCCTCGCTGAACACCGACGATCCGGCCGTTCAGGGGGTGGATATTATCCACGAATACAACATCGCTGCACCGCAGGCGGGGCTGAGCCGCGAGCAGATCCGTCAGGCACAAATTAACGGGCTGGAAAGTGCCTTCTTAACACCAGCGGAGAAACAGGCGCTACGCGAGAAGGTCGCTCAGAAGTAACATTATTGCCGGGTCGCACTGCGCGTACCCGGCCTGCAAGGATCTACGCCAGACAAAGCGTCGCGCGATGTTTGGCGGATTCAATCCCCAGTTCGATCAGCTCCATAATCTGGATAGCCTGACTGGCCGGAATCGGGTTTTCCCCGACACCGTTCAGCGCATCACGGACAGAGGCATAAAACGCGGGATAGTTACCCGGCAGAGTCAGCAGCGTTTCCTCAACCACCTCCTCACCTTCAACACGCGTCACTACGCCATCCCGCATGTCGTAACCCCAGTCTTCCTGCGGTAAACGCTCCCCGTTTTTCAGACGGTCTTCCTGCGGATCCAGACCAAACTTCACGTAGCTCCCCCGCGTACCGTGGAGGATATACCGCGCAGATTCTGCGGCGGCCAGCATCGTTCCGTGAAGCACGACACGGCGCTGCGGGTAACTTAAGATTGCGTGAAAGTAATCCGTCGTTTGTGCGCCAGGCCTGAGCTGAGCCAGATCAACCGTCATGCTTACCGGCAGGCCAAACAGATTCACGGTCTGGTCGAGCAGATGCGGGGCTAAATCGTACCAGATACCGCTACCCGGCCCCGCCAGTTCCCGCCAGCGGTTACGCACCTGGGGACGGAAACGGTCAAAATGCGATTCAAAATAAACAATTTCCCCCAGTGTCCCCTCGCTGAGGAGCGCTTTTACCGTCAGAAAATCGCTGTCCCAGCGTCGGTTGTGGAATACCGACAGCAGTCTGCCAGAACTTCTTGCCAGCGCATCCAGTTCACGCGCCTGTGACAACGTCACGGTAAAGGGTTTATCGACAACCACATGCTTAGCGGCTTCCAGTGCGGCCTTCGCCAGCGGAAAGTGCGTGTCGTTCGGGGTGGGGATAACAATTAAATCAATATCTGGATCGTTGAAAAGATGTTTGGGCTCAGAGACCACCGGAACGGTGGGCCAGTCTGCATGCACTTTGGTTGCATCGCTGCTTGAAACCGCCGCCAGCGTCATTCCCGGCGTTCCGGCAATCAGAGGCGCGTGAAATGTTTTACTTGCATACCCGTAACCAATAAGCCCGACACGGATGCTATCACTCATAGTGTTGCCCTCTCATGTGATGTTCTTATTTCACACTGGCTATCCTGGTGTCACTACAGATTAATAATGTGCTATATGACTTAGAATAGCATCCTGTGCCGGTTGTTTTTGTTACATTAATGTAACCTTCTGATTTTGCTTAGGGGAAACGTTCCCAAAGCGCTTGCCGTGACAGAAACAGCACTGTAACATTTGCAATCTGTATTTATGGATAAATTACAAACACGAATCATGACGTCAATTATTAATAGAATCATTGAATTAGCGGGATGGATTGTTCTTGGGGTTTCGGTCATTTTGCTCGGCGTTGCCAGTCATATCGATAACTACCAGCCGCCGGAGCCTGTCACTGTCGCGCAACCGAAGTAGCCCGGGCTGCAATAAAGAGTGACATAATATGTCAGTTACTTATTGCCAGTCGTGTTGAACACGGTTAACCTTCTCTTCCAGGCATCAGTCGATGCCTGAATCTTTCAGCAAAGAAAACTCCTAATTTCGTCGCGTTACCTGAGTGGGCTGTTTACGTCTTTATTAATCCGTTTATTATTCGAACGAATTACCTTTAATGGTATTACTCACTTTTATATGGAAACTTATTAACATGACAGTTCAGGACTATTTATTAAAATTTCGCAAGATCAATTCCCTTGAGAGCCTGGAAAAACTGTTTGACCATCTGAACTACACGCTGTCGGATAATCAGGACATCATTAATATGTATCGCGCCGCTGACCATCGCCGTGCGGAGCTTGTCTCTGGTGGCCGTTTGTTCAACGTCGGTGAAGTGCCTAAATCTGTATGGCGTTACGTTTTATAAGAAAGTAGCCATCCGCGCGAAATGTTATATACTCTCCGCCCTGCAAACTGGCTGTACAACATTTCGCGCAGACTTATGGGAGAGTTCATGACCGCAACGCCTGGAGAAAGAATTGGAGGCTGGTTAATCGCCCCACTGGCATGGCTGCTGGTTGCCTTATTAAGCGCCTCACTTGCGCTGTTGCTTTACACTACAGCACTGATTACACCTCATGCAATCCAGACCCTGATGTCGCAAAGCGTGCTTAATATTGCGATGTGGTTTGTGTCTTTCGTTTTCGCGATCGCCATGTGGTACTACACGCTGTGGCTCACCATTGCGTTCTTTAAGCGCCGCAAGAGTGTACCGAAACACTACATTATCTGGCTGCTCATTTCGGTGCTGCTGGCGGTAAAGGCGTTTGCTTTTTCACCGGTTTCCGACGCTCTGGCCGTTCGTCAGCTGCTCTTCCCGCTGCTGGTGGCTGCGCTGCTGGTGCCTTACTTCAAGCGTTCGACGCGGGTGAAAAAAACCTTCGTCAACCCGTAATAACCTTACAGTTAACCTGTTGTCGCCTGTTGTGGTTTATCCGATAATGGGCGGCTTTTTTATTTCAGGCTGAATAATGACCGATTACTTACTGCTCTTTGTCGGGACTGTGCTGGTTAACAACTTCGTTCTGGTGAAGTTTCTTGGCCTGTGCCCGTTTATGGGGGTTTCCAAAAAGCTGGAAACTGCAATGGGCATGGGGCTGGCGACAACCTTCGTCATGACGCTGGCCTCTGTCTGCGCGTGGTGGATTGATACCTGGATCCTCATCCCGCTGGGGTTAACCTATCTCCGCACGCTGGCTTTTATCCTGGTTATCGCGGTTGTTGTGCAATTTACCGAAATGGTGGTGCGCAAAACCAGCCCTGCGCTGTATCGCCTGCTGGGCATCTTTTTGCCGCTGATCACCACCAACTGCGCCGTACTTGGCGTGGCACTGCTGAACATCAACCTCGGGCATAACTTCATGCAATCGGCGCTGTATGGCTTCTCTGCCGCCGTCGGTTTCTCGCTGGTGATGGTGCTGTTTGCCTCTATTCGTGAACGCCTGGCGGCTGCGGACATCCCTGCGCCCTTTCGCGGGAATGCGATTGCACTGGTGACCGCAGGTTTAATGTCTTTGGCCTTTATGGGCTTTAGTGGGCTGGTGAAGTTGTAATGAATGCTATCTGGATTGCCATCGCCTCCATCAGCGTCCTGGGGTTGATGTTTGGCCTGATTCTGGGTTACGCCTCCCGTCGGTTTGCGGTCGAGGACGATCCGGTTGTAGAAAAAATTGATGAGCTCCTGCCGCAAAGCCAGTGTGGGCAATGTGGTTACCCTGGCTGTCGCCCCTATGCAGAAGCCGTCGGTATTCAGGGTGAGAAAATCAACCGCTGTGCGCCAGGTGGCGAAGCGGTGATGCTGAAAATAGCGGCCCTGCTTAACGTTGATCCGCAGCCTGTTGATGGTGATGCGGAGGTACAGGAGCCGGTTCGGGCCCTTGCCGTGATCGACGAAGCAAACTGTATTGGTTGTACCAAATGTATTCAGGCCTGCCCTGTCGACGCCATTGTTGGCGCAACCCGCGCCATGCATACCGTAGTGGCAGATCTGTGCACCGGCTGTAATCTCTGCGTGGCCCCCTGCCCGACACAGTGCATAGAATTGCGTCCGGTCGAAACGACTACCGAAAGCTGGAAGTGGGATCTTCAAACCATTCCGGTTCGCATCATTCCTGTGGAACAACATGCTTAAGTTATTTTCTGCGTTCAGAAAAGAGAAGATTTGGGACTTTGACGGCGGTATTCATCCGCCAGAGATGAAAACCCAGTCCAACGGTACGCCGCTGCGTCAAATTCCGCTGGCCACCCGTTACGTCATGCCGCTGAAACAACATATCGGCGCGGAAGGTGAACTGTGCGTAAAAGAAGGTGACATTGTCCTTCGCGGCCAGCCGCTGACCTTTGGTCGCGGACGTATGCTGCCGATACACGCCCCAACGTCCGGCAAAGTCGTGTCGATTGCGCCCCATACCGTTGCCCACCCTTCTGCACTGTCTGAACTGAGCGTCGTTATTGAAGCCGACGGTGAAGATCGCTGGATAGACCGTGACGGCTGGAGCGACTACCGCACCCAGAGTCGTGAAGCACTTATCGAACGCATTCATCAGTTCGGCGTTGCCGGTCTGGGTGGTGCAGGGTTCCCGACGGGCACCAAACTGCGCGGCGGCGGCGATAAAATTCAGACGCTGATCATCAATGCCGCCGAGTGCGAGCCATATATCACCGCCGATGACCGTCTGATGCAGGACTGTGCTGCACAGGTGGTGGAAGGTATCCGTATCCTCGCGCACATCCTGCAGCCGCGCGACGTGCTGATTGGTATTGAAGATAACAAACCGCAGGCCATTTCCATGCTGCGCGCAGTACTGGCAGGCTGTCATGATATCAGCCTGCGCGTTATCCCGACTAAATACCCGTCAGGTGGCGCGAAACAGCTGACACAAATTTTGACCGGTAAACAGGTTCCGCACGGCGGACGCTCCTCCGATATTGGCGTGCTGATGCAAAACGTCGGTACCGCCTATGCCGTGAAGCGTGCAGTGATTGACGGTGAACCGCTGACCGAGCGCGTGGTGACGCTGACCGGGGAGTCAGTTTCCCGGCCTGGCAACGTCTGGGCGCGTCTGGGTACGCCAGTGCGTCATCTTCTGGATCAGGCCGGGTTCTGCCCTGGCAGTGACCAGATGGTGATTATGGGGGGCCCTCTGATGGGCTTTACCCTGCCGTGGCTGGATGTCCCGGTCGTGAAGATCACCAACTGCCTGCTCGCCCCTTCCCCGACGGAAATGGGCGAAGAGCAGGAAGAGAAAGGCTGTATTCGTTGTAGCGCCTGCGCCGACGCCTGCCCGGCGGATCTGCTCCCGCAGCAGTTGTACTGGTACAGCAAAGGTCAGCTGCACGATAAAGCCAAAGCACATAACCTTGCCGACTGTATAGAATGCGGTGCCTGCGCCTGGGTGTGTCCAAGCAACATCCCGCTGGTGCAATATTTCCGTCAGGAGAAGGCTGAAATTTATGCCATCTCCCAGGAAGAGAAACGCGCTGCCGACGCAAAAGCCCGTTTTGAAGCCCGTCAGGCACGACTCGAACGCGAGAAAATGGCCCGTCAGGAGCGCCATAAGCAGGCAGCCGTCCAGCCTGGAGAGAAAGATCAGGATGCGATAAACGCCGCGCTGGCTCGCGTGCGGGAGAAAAAAGCTACCGCCGCACAAACCGTGGTGATCCCGGCAGGCGAGAAACCGGATAACAGCGAAGCCATTGCCGCCCGTGAAGCGCGTAAGGCCGCAGCACGCGCACGTCAGGCAGAGAAAGCACAAGACGTACAGCCGGAAGTGAACGCCGATCCGCGTAAAGCTGCCGTTGAAGCGGCTATTGCTCGCGCCAAAGCGCGTAAAGCCGGACAGCAGGACGTGGTTGTTGAGCCTGAACAGGTTGACCCACGTAAGGCTGCAGTGGAAGCGGCTATCGCCCGCGCCAAAGCGCGTAAAGCCGGACAGCAGGACGTGGTTGTTGAGCCTGAACAGGTTGACCCACGTAAGGCTGCAGTGGAAGCGGCTATCGCCCGCGCCAAAGCGCGTAAAGCCGGACAGCCGGACGTGGTTGTTGAGCCTGAACAGGTTGACCCACGTAAGGCTGCAGTGGAAGCGGCTATCGCCCGCGCCAAAGCGCGTAAAGCCGCGCAGCTGGAGCAAACCACGGAGTCAGACGCGCCGGTTGATCCGCGCAAAGCTGCCGTTGAAGCAGCGATTGCCCGGGCCAAAGCACGCAAAGCGGCACAGCAGGAAGAACAGCCCCTGACCGCAAATGACGATCCACGCAAAGCCGCCGTCGCTGCCGCGATTGCGCGCGTTCAGGCGAAGAAAGCCGCACAGCAAGCAGTTAACGAGGATTAAATGGTTTTCAGAATCGCAAGTTCCCCCTACACCCATAACCAGCGTCAGACGTCCCGGATTATGATGCTGGTCTGTCTGGCCGCACTGCCGGGCATCGCCGTACAGTTCTGGTTTTTCGGCTGGGGAACCCTTTTCCAGTTAGTCCTGGGTTGCGCCAGTGCGTTAACGGCTGAAGCGCTGGTGCTGAAGCTGCGTAAGATGGATGTCTCCCGTATTCTGAGCGACAACTCCGCGCTGTTAACCGGCCTGCTACTGGCTATCAGTATTCCACCGTTTGCTCCGTGGTGGATGGTGGTTCTCGGTACCGTGTTCGCAGTGATCATTGCCAAACAACTCTATGGCGGGCTGGGCCATAACCCGTTTAACCCGGCGATGATCGGTTACGTGGTTCTGCTGATCTCCTTCCCGGTACAGATGACCAGCTGGTTGCCGCCGCACGAAATAGCAGCCACAGTGCCAGGTTTTATGGATGCCCTGCAGATGATCTTTACCAGCCATTCGGCATCCGGTGCCGATATGAACACGCTGCGTATGGGTGTGGACGGTATCAGCCAGGCCACCCCACTTGATACCTTTAAAACCTCCCTGCATGCCGGGCACAGCGTTGAGCAGATCATGAAATCGGCGATTTACAGCGGTGTGCTGGCAGGTGCTGGCTGGCAGTGGGTCAACCTGGCGTATCTGCTGGGTGGCGTATTCCTGCTGCAACAAAAAGCGATTCGCTGGCATATTCCGGTCAGTTTCCTTGTGACGCTGGCAGTCTGTTCCACGCTGGGCTGGGTGTTTTCTCCTGAGTCACTTGCCAGCCCGCAGATGCATCTGCTCTCCGGTGCGACCATGCTGGGTGCGTTCTTTATCCTGACCGACCCGGTCACAGCGTCTACCACCAATCGCGGTCGCCTGATTTTCGGCGCGCTCGCCGGGCTGCTGGTGTGGCTTATTCGTAGCTTTGGTGGCTACCCGGACGGTGTTGCCTTCGCCGTCCTGCTTGCCAACATCACCGTTCCGCTCATTGACTACTACACGCGTCCGCGTGTGTATGGTCATCGTTAAGGGTTTCGCTATGCTGAAAACAATGCAAAAACATGGCGTCACGCTGGCCATTTTCGCCGCCGTCCTGACAGGGCTGACGGCGCTGGTAAACGCACTGACCAAAACGACCATTGATGAACAGGCAGCGAAGCAGCAAAAAGCGTTGTTCGATCAGGTGATCCCGTCTGACGTCTACGATAATGACCTGCAGAAAAGCTGTTTCGTGGTGCAGGCACCGCAGTTAGGCAAAGGCACACATCGCGTCTTTATTGCCCGCAAAGGGGATAAGGCCGTGGGCGCGGTCATGGAAGCGACGGCCCCCGACGGGTATTCCGGTGCCATTCAACTGCTCGTTGGCAGCGATTTTTCCGGTACCGTGCTGGGTACCCGCGTGACGGCACATCATGAAACGCCAGGGCTGGGAGATAAAATCGAACTGCGTCTGAGCGACTGGATTTTGCATTTTGCCGGTAAAGTGATCCACGGTGAGACAGACACGGCTTTCGCCGTGAAGAAAGATGGCGGCGAATTCGACCAGTTCACGGGCGCAACCATTACCCCGCGCGCCGTCGTCAATGCCGTAAAACGAGCCGGGTTGTATGCAGAAACACTGCCCGCGCAAATTAATAATCTTCCGGCCTGTGAGGAGTAGTCATGAGCCAGGTTAAAGAGGTTATCGTCCAGGGGCTGTGGAAAAACAACTCCGCACTGGTGCAATTGCTGGGGATGTGCCCGCTGCTGGCAGTGACATCCACCGCCACCAACGCGCTTGGCCTGGGGCTGGCGACAACGCTGGTGCTGACCCTGACCAACCTGTCCATCTCCGCGCTGCGCCGCTGGACACCGTCGGAAATCCGCATTCCGATTTACGTGATGATCATCGCTTCGGTGGTAAGTATCGTTCAGATGCTGATTAACGCCTATGCTTTTGGTCTGTACCAGTCTCTGGGGATTTTTATTCCGCTTATCGTGACCAACTGTATTGTGGTCGGACGCGCTGAAGCCTTTGCGGTGAAGAACAGCCCGGCAATGTCAGCCCTGGATGGTTTTTCCATCGGCATGGGTGCGACCTGCGCAATGTTTGTTCTGGGATCTCTGCGTGAAATTCTGGGCAACGGAACGCTGTTTGACGGTGCCGATGCGCTGCTGGGCGGCTGGGCAAAAGCGTTGCGTATCGAGGTGTTCCATACGGATACACCATTCCTGCTGGCGATGTTACCGCCGGGCGCTTTTATTGGCCTCGGCATGATGCTGGCGGTAAAATATCTGATTGATGAGAAACGTAAACGCCGTGCTGCCGAGCGCAGCGTACAGGAAGGGATACCCGAGAAGGCCTCATGAATAAAGAAAAACGCATCGCGATCCTGACCCGTCTGCGGGACGAGAACCCACATCCGACGACGGAGCTGAATTTTAACTCGCCGTTTGAGCTATTGATCGCCGTGTTGCTTTCGGCGCAGGCCACTGACGTGAGCGTCAATAAAGCGACTGCCCTGCTCTATCCGGTAGCCAACACGCCAAAGGCGATGCTGGAGCTTGGTGTAGATGGCGTGAAGTCGTATATCAAAACCATCGGCCTGTTTAACAGCAAAGCGGAAAACGTCATCAAGACCTGCCGGATTTTGCTTGAACAGCACGGCGGTGAAGTACCGGAAGATCGTGCTGCGCTGGAGGCGTTACCTGGCGTTGGGCGTAAAACAGCTAACGTGGTGTTGAACACTGCGTTTGGCTGGCCAACTATCGCCGTTGACACCCATATTTTCCGCGTATCCAACCGCACTCGCTTCGCACCGGGTAAGAACGTAGAACAGGTTGAAGAGAAACTGTTAAAAGTGGTTCCCGCCGAATTTAAGGTCGATTGCCATCACTGGTTGATTCTGCATGGCCGTTATACCTGCATTGCGCGCAAGCCTCACTGCGGCTCCTGTATCATTGAAGATCTCTGCGAATACGATAGCAAAGAATCATTGTAAGGGTTGCAGGCGGCAGTGACGTCAGAATGCCCCGGCAGATGATGCTGTCGGGGCATGACGTTCTGTCTGGCTTCCTACTTTTTCCGCGTGTCAATGAAACGCATAATCACCACATAGAAAACGGGCACAAAGAAAACGGCGAGTAAAGTACCACTTATCATACCGCCGAAAACGCCCGTACCAATTGCGTGCTGCGTACTGTCGCTTGCTCCGCTGGCGAACATCAGTGGCACGACCCCCAGCGTAAAAGCAAGTGACGTCATGAGTATCGGCCTTAAGCGTTGCTTCGACGCAGCTAAAGTTGCCTGTATCAACGTGTGACCCTGAGCCCGTAACTGCCTCGCAAACTCTATAATCAGAATCGCATTTTTGGCAGACAGCCCTATCAGGGTTATCAGCCCCACTTTGAAAAAGACATCGTTCGTCATATTCGCAATGGTCACAGCCAGAACCGCGCCGAGGAGCCCCAGCGGAACAACCAGCATAACCGCAAACGGAATAGACCAGCTTTCATACAGTGCCGCCAAAACCATAAACACCACTAAAATCGACAGGACAATGAGCCCCGGGAGTTGAGATGCAGACTCTTTTTCCTGTAATGAGCTGCCCGCCCATTCTCCTGCAAAACCTGCGGGTAAACGCCCTGCCAGCGTTTCCATCTCTGCCATCGCAGTACCACTGGATCCCCCCGGAGCCGCGCTGCCGGTGATGCGTATAGCAGGATACCCCTGATAACGATTTAACTGCTGTGGTGCGACGGCCCAGGATTGGGTCACAAATGTCGACAAGGGTACCATTTGCCCCAAGCGGTTTTTTACCGGGATGTTCAGTAACTGCTCAGGCTGCATGCGGTAAGGTGCATCGGCCTGTACAATAACCTGCTGAACCCGGCCATTATTTGTGTAGTCATTGACGTAATTTGAGCCTGTTGTGACGGAAAGCGTTTGATTAATCTCTTCAAACGACACGCTCATGGCTTCCGCCTTTTCCCTGTCCACATTAAGGGCCAGACGGGTTCCCTCCGGAAGCCCATCAATATAAACATCCGTCAATTGTGAACTCTGGTTGGCATGCCGCACGAGCTCATCCGCTGCATTTTTTAATGCCTGATACCCCTTCCCCCCTCTGTCCTGCAGGTAATAGGTAAATCCGGATGAGGTCCCCATATCGGAAATTGCCGGTGGAAGCAGGCTCATTGTGACCGCATCAGGAACAGCTTCCATTCTGGACTGGATATGGTCGGCTTCATCCTGCGCGGTGGCTCCCTTACGGTATTTCCAGTCTTTCAGCGTGGTGAAGGACATTGCCGAATTCGGCCCTGAACCTGAAAACCCAAATCCGAGGATCATGATGTTGCTTTCAATTGCCTGCCGTGACGCAATTTCATCTTCAAATGTTTTCACCACCTTCAGGGTACGCTGCATCGTGGCGTCTGCAGGCAGCTGGATAGAAGACATAAAGTAGCCTTGATCTTCGTCTGGCAGAAACGAAGAAGGTAACGAGGATAACCCGACAAACAAGGCACTACATAATGCAGCATACAGCAGCATCATGCGCCCGGTCCGCTTCAGAACACCGCCCAGACCGGACTCATAAAAGGACGTGAGCGTGTGGAAACGTGCGTTAAACCACAACGAAAACGCATTGCCTCTGTTCTTCTGGCCAGGTGGATGAGGCTTAAGCAACGTGGCACACAGCGCAGGTGTAAGCGTTAGCGCCAGAAATGCCGATAACAAAATAGACACGGCCATAGAAATACAAAATTGCCGGTAAATGATGCCGACGGAACCGGTCGCAAAACCCATTGGAATAAATACGGCGGTGAGTACGAGCGTAATGCCTATGATTGCTGGCGTGATCTCATGCATAGCTTCCCGCGTTGCATCCCGGGGAGACAACCCTTTTTCTTCCATCAGACGTTCGACGTTCTCTACGACAACAATGGCGTCATCAACGATGATGCCAATCGCCAGCACCATACCAAACATCGTCAGAATGTTGATGGAATAACCACTTAATAGCATCACGGTAAAGGTCCCCAGAAGTGCCACCGGTGCCACAATAGCCGGGATCAGCGTGCAACGTATCTTGTGCAGAAAAAGCAGCATCACAAGGAAGACCAGCACCATCGCTTCAGCAAAAGTCTGCATGACTTTCAGAATTGAAAGCTTCACAAAGGGAGCGGTATCAAAGGGAACCGTAAACGCCATCCCTTCAGGAAGAACACCTGAAAGCTCGCTAATCCGTTCGCGAATTCCCGATGCCGTGCTTATCGCATTTGCGCCAGGCGAAAGCTGGATAGCGGCTGCCGTGGCAGGTACCCCCTTCTCGCGGATGCCGAAAGCATAACTTTGCAGCCCGGACTCAACGCGAGCGATATCGGACAACTTCAGACGTGCGCCTGTCGTCTCTGACTTAATGGTGATATTGCGAAAAGCATCCACAGAGGAGAGCTGCCCCATCACCGTAATCGGATACGTCACCCCCTGCCCGGGTACTGCAGGCTCATCGCCCGTTCTGCCAGGTGAAACGATCATGTTTTGCTGGGCAACGGCAGTCAGTACGTCGGTGACAGAAAGGCCAAAACTGTGCAGTTTCATTGGATCCAGCCATATCCGCAGGGCTTTTTCACCGCCAAACAACTGAACTTTTCCCACGCCTGGCACCCGCCGAAGCTCATCGCTCACGTTTCTGGCAAAATAGTCGCTCAAATCTGCTTCCTGGTACTCTCCTGTGCTGGAGGTTAACCCCACCATCATCAGAAACCCGGAATTTGCCGCCTCAACGTTAATACCGTTTTGACGAACTGCCTGAGGTAGACGGGGCTCCACAATTTTTATCTGGTTTTGCAGATCCATCTGAGCAAGTTTACTGTCTGTGCCAGGCCTGAACGTGACTGTAATAGAAGCGGTACCGCTGGTATCGCTGGAGGATTCAAAATAAAGCAAATTATCCACGCCAGAAATTTCACGTTCGATGAGTGAAACGACGGATGTATTCATGACGTCAGGACTGACGCCAGGGTAACTGACCGAAATAATGATACCAGGCGGCGCGACTGCCGGATACTGAGCGACGGGTAGACGCGGTATAGACAATATTCCAGTCAGAACGATGAACAGCGCCACTACCCAGGCGAAAACAGGACGTTCAATAAAAAATTGTGGCATTAAATATACTTCCAGTCAGCTAACATAACGTTCAGGTAAGTCAGAATGCTCCACCCGATAAACGTCTATCGTCGTCGGTTGTTACCCGTTTACCGGGATCCCGGAGTGGCAAAATTTTTGTAAGCAGCTGCGGAATGTCATCCAGATAAAGCGACATTCAGCATGTGTTGAGTCTACGGTGTACATGTTTAGAGTGTATGGGGGGTTTATGGAGGAAATGTTGAGCCAGGCTCAGAGATCTTGCGCCCCCCTATTTAGATAAATATGTAATATCTGAATTTGTGTTACACATGCATTCAAATCATTCTCATGATCAGATATAAAGGTGAGCCAATAAAAAAGATCAACAAAAAACATTCATAGTAAAAGACCAGATCGTCTATATCTGGCGGAACATTCAGCAGCGTGGTGAAGATAAGGATAAGGTAAGCAAAAATCACCACCAAACCAAAAGTCAAAATACATAACTCCTTAAGCGCCCCTGATTTTTTTTGCGAAATGAGTAACAGAACTGACATTGATATGCAGCCATAAATCAACGGTGACGAGAGGATGGTCGACGCCACTTGCTCTTCTTCATTGTGCATCAGAACCAGCCAAAGATAGAGCAACCCCCAGGACATTAACAGGAATACAAATGAGATGCTGATTTTTCTGGATACTGCATATTTTTTAATGTTCATACTCATTAGCGTCGAAATTTAATTAATGTGGCAAGTCATGGACAGGTTCTTTTTCCAGAAGTTCATTTGTTCACAGAATATATCCTTTCCATCTATACCTGAATGCACGCCCTGCACACTATTACACTACTGTGTTGAGTGTTTATTTCCGTAATGTGGAGCCAATGTGGAGATACCATTCTAAATGACCTTTATCACTTACCTGATACAACAATGGAAATTTTCACTATAACTGCAACTTTTACATAAAAGGAGGGTCTGAATGCTTCATACAGACCTGACAGGTCAAACAATGGGCGTTAATTTGCTTTTGGTATCAAATTTTTCAGCCATATACTCAGATAAGACATAGCATATATTATCCGTACAACAGGAGATAAAATGAACAAAAACAACCTAATCCTGGTTGCCGAAGATGATGATGAAATAGCCGATATCCTGATGAGCTATTTACAACGTGCGGGAATGAAGACGCTCAGGGCGGCGGATGGCGAGCTGGCAATAAGCCTTAGTCGCCTTAATAAACCCGATCTTATCTTGCTGGACATCCACCTGCCCGTGTTTGATGGCTGGAGTGTCCTGACAACGTTGCGTAAAGAAAGTAATGTTCCCGTCATTATGGTCACCGCGCTTGATCAGGATGTGGATAAACTCATGGGCTTACGGCTTGGTGCTGATGATTATGTTATCAAACCCTTTAATCCTTCCGAGGTGGTTGCGAGGGTTGAAGCGGTGCTGCGCCGAACAAAACCCAACGCACAGCAGGCTGGTGCCAGACCACTCAGAACGCCATTTATTACCATCTACCCTGATGATTTCTATATTGAGATCACCGTCGGGAGTGACGTTGTTACCCCGGTACTGACAACAACCGAATTTAAGCTCCTGACTTATCTGGCCAGAAACCCGAGAAAAGTGTGTTCCCGTGAAGAATTACTTAACGCCTGCCTGCCTGAAGGCGACACGCTTGACCGAACGGTAGACAGCCACATGAGTAAACTGCGTAAAAAACTTGAACACGCAGGCCTTAAAGGGGTTCCAGAAAGTATAAGGGGGATGGGTTACCGGTTGGGTGAGAATAAATGAGAAAAGAGCCTATTCTGAGCCGTCAAATATTGACGTACATGCTATCGCTAACGTTCATCATCATTATTATCTCCATCGTGGGAACCTATTTATTTTATACCTTTTTAATAGATTACATTCCGGGAGGTCTGGCATCCGGAGAAGAAGACAAGATGACCTTGCTGGACTGGTCATGGATAATCATCGCGACAACAACCAGTCTGATGATTTCCCTCTTTTTCACATTGAAATTGTCAGCAAGAATACTGACTCCGCTAAACGCTGTAGCCTATAGCCTGAAACGCATTTCACAAGGGGATCTTGATGCCAGGGCGTATTGTGCTACGTCGCAGTTGGGGGAGATAAATAACCTTGTTAATGATTTCAACGAAATGGCCGAAAAGTTGCAAACGCTGGAGGCCCAGAGACAGTCGTGGAATGCGGCTATTGCCCATGAACTCAGAACACCCGTGACGATTCTGCGGGGACGGCTTCAGGGGCTGGTAGACGGTGTTTTTGAACCGGACGCGGCTTTGTTCAAAAATCTGCTCAAGCAAACCGAAGGGTTAACCCATCTGATTGAAGATCTCAGGGTTGTTAGCTCTTCCGGAGGAGCAGGTTATACATTATCACCCTGTGAAGTTGATCTTCAGGAAACGATAACAAGTGCGCTTGATGCCTTCGCGATGGAATTTAAAAGCAATCATTTCAATATTATAACTGAACTCAGACACCAGCACTGCGTCTGCGATCCCTTGCGCATTATTCAGTGCCTGACCGTACTCTTTGATAATGCCTTACACTATTCAACATCGAAGACACTCGTCGTGAGAAATGGCGTTACTGATAAAGAAAACTACATTCTGATTGAGGATAAGGGCCCCGGCATTCCCCAACCATTTCAGAAATTTTTGTTCCAGCCCTTTCAGCGTGGAGAAGGCGCACGAGAAGCCAATCCCGAAGGGTGCGGGCTTGGGTTATCGGTCGTCAGAGCTATCATGTTAGCCCACAGTGGTGATGCAAGTTACAGGCTAACGCAGCAGAATCACTCAGTATTCAGGCTGTCATGGCCAGTGGCTAAGTAACGTCAGCGACATCATGAAACAGGCTCATGCGAGCCTGTTTTCTACTGGCGTTAAGTGCCACATCTCCCCGAGTCTGGCATCCCACTCTGACGGTGTTATTTTAAGCTTCCCGCGTTTTGGGCTTAATGTAATTTCACTGAAGTAGATTTCATCTTTGTTTAGCATAAGATCAACACGACAATAGTCTATTCCCTTTGCTAACTCCTGTGATGCAGCAATGGCATGACGAAATGATTCAGGCTCCTGAATCATATGTGGTGTATTCGGGTATTCCATCTGGAATGGTTGCAATCGCCAGGACCTATCATAAACATTGATAAAACCTTTCCCACTATCATCGGTGAAATCTGCCTCAACGAAGCAGGCAACACCATGAAAACAATGCACCCGCAGCATTTCAGGAGTATTGTTCCTGTCCTGACCCGAAAACAAATCTATGTACTCTTCGCAGAGAATGACTGGCTTGATATTCTTATATTGCCACTCCCTCGTGGTGTAATACATATTTCGTTTTAACGCAAATTTAAGCCTGTTCGCCGCTTTTGTGGTGTTAAATCCGTCCCGACTTGTGCAAATGACGGTGCTCCCGCAGTCATGATTACACTTCAGAACAAACTTCTCAGGTAACACGCTAAAATCGATATCTTCTGCTTTATTATAGATACCAATCAGAGGTACCGTTTTAATTTTTTGCGTTCTGGCGTGAACATACTCCCGAACCGCAAGCTTATCAGCAAGAAACGTATATAACGTGTTATGGTCAAATATCAGTCTGTGACATAGCTTTTCGTTCAGCGTTACAGGCTGCCTTAAGTTTGAAAGTTTACCTGATGATTTATAAAGTCTGGTTGTATGGAAGTGCAAGTCTGTTGTGAAAAAAGACCGCCATTTCCTGAGCAAATATTCAGCATATTTTAAATGACCGTTAAGTTTGTTCATTGTTCCTCCTGGGCACAATGAACATTTTGCTAGCGGATGATTGATTTATATTGTGCAAATTATGGAGAGGATATGGAGCAGGCCCTGCCATGGATATATTTTTTGCCGTTATTGACATAAGAGGCATACGTCAATTAGCATCCGATAAGGACGTTGCATAAAAATGAAGGCCGTAACATCGCTGTAATCGGTCTGAAGTAAGATATGCGCTGTCGCTATTTCGATAATAAAATAAGCAACCGTTCCATTCCAGGATAATTCGGCACTCTGTATGATATCCGGTATTGTCACAGAAGCGTCATTTTGGGTTGCTAAATAATAACTACGTCTGTACCAGACGATCAGATATAGCGCATCTGCTGAAGAGGATCGCTCCTCTTTCTGGACTGCATGGCATTCAACACTTTTCAGGATAATTACAAATGCAATGGCGCAACACCGCAACCCACTTTGGCGTGCTCGCTAAATTCTTCCACTGGACCACTGCTGCCGCGTTTATCGCCGCTTACATCGTCGTCTATTATGTCATCTGGTTCATGGACGACACTTCGCAGGGATCCTGGCCAGTACTCAATATTCATTGGGTACTGGGTTTACTGGTGGGCTTCCTGGTGCTTCCGCGCTTGCTGTGGCGGTTGCTGAACGTACAGCCTGAAGAAGTGCCCGGCTCCAGCCTTGAACACACGCTTGCGAGCGTCGCGCATTGGGGTCTGTACGGACTGCTGGTTATGATGCCGCTGACCGGATACCTCGGCACCGGGGCCCCCACGAATTTCGGGCTATTCAGCGTAACCGGCTTCAACGAAACCCGGCTGTTCGGGTGGATAAGCAGCACCTGGGGTTTGAGCTTTGAAGCATTTGAGGTGCCCATTGATGCAGTGCATCACTTTTTAGGTAAATGGGTGGCGTGGGTCGTGGTGGGTCTGCATATAGCCGCTGCACTTTTCCATCACTGGGTGCGTCGTGACGACGTGCTGACACGTATGTTGCCTTAGTCGATGGGCTGAAAATATTCGATGGCGTACTGAGCTATCACTGCTGGCATTCAGACAGGAATGCTGATTGCCAGCCAAAAAATCTCTACCGCTTAATATTCGTTTTCGTAACCCCTCTTCCTGTCAATTACCCGGTCATTTAGCACTCAAACAGGTTAATTGTTTTTTCATCACCCAAAATTTCTATACATCTGTGATCGAGATCACTCTGATAACGTCATGTTGGATTTTTGTTGTTAAAACCGCCGCAACCCCTTAGCCAGACAAGATTTAACCGCCTATCAGCAACATATAAGACCAGTCATTTTTCAGATTATAGGCTATATCACTGCCGTAAAGGTCAAATAGCAGAACATATTGCCGAAAGGGGGCCTCCAGGGGTTTTTGGCAGTGAAAAAAACCACCAATGCTCAACCATCAAAATTTAACGCTGAATAACATTTGTATGACCCGATGATTATACCGCCCCAGTTATATGTAACAGAGTATTACAAACGTATTGCCAGACGGGTCAGGATAGTGAACATTACCCGCCGTTTCCCCTCCCAATATAACTATAAGGCGGATGGACTACGGCCATCACGCTATGAACACCCCCGTTAATATGGGATGTAAAAAAAGAGGTATATGTGTCTACTGCAAACAATAAACCAACAGATGAAAGCGTGAGTCTTAACGCTTTTAAACAACCAAAAGCGTTCTATCTCATCTTCTCTATCGAGTTATGGGAGCGTTTTGGTTATTACGGCCTGCAAGGGATCATGGCGGTTTACCTGGTCAAACAACTGGGTATGTCCGAAGCGGATTCCATCACGCTGTTCTCTTCTTTCAGTGCCCTCGTGTACGGTCTGGTCGCAATTGGCGGCTGGCTGGGTGATAAAGTCCTCGGTACCAAACGTGTGATTATGCTGGGCGCTATCGTTCTGGCCATTGGTTACGCGCTGGTTGCATGGTCTGGCCACGATGCCGCTGTCGTCTATATGGGTATGGCGACCATCGCAGTAGGTAACGGTCTGTTCAAAGCGAACCCGTCTTCCCTGCTCTCTACCTGCTACAGCAAAGATGACCCACGTCTGGACGGTGCATTCACGATGTACTACATGTCCGTGAACATCGGTTCCTTCTTCTCTATGCTGGCAACACCGTGGCTGGCAGCAAAATTCGGCTGGAGCGTTGCGTTCTCTCTGTCCGTTGTCGGTATGCTGATCACCGTAGTGAACTTTGCCTTCTGCAAACGCTGGGTTAAAAACTACGGTTCAAAACCAGACTTCGAGCCAGTGCATATGGGCAAACTGCTGGCAACCATCGTTGGCGTGGTGATCCTCGCAACGATCGCAACCTGGCTGCTGCATAACCAGGGCGTTGCGCGTGCCGTTCTGGGTCTGGTTGCTCTGGGTATTGTGTGCATCTTCGCGAAAGAAGCCTTCGCCATGCAGGGTGCTGCACGTCGTAAGATGATTGTGGCGTTCATCCTGATGCTGGAAGCGGTTATCTTCTTCGTACTGTACAGCCAGATGCCAACGTCTCTGAACTTCTTCGCCATCCGTAACGTAGAGCACTCCATCCTGGGTATCGCGTTCGAGCCGGAGCAGTATCAGGCGCTGAACCCGTTCTGGATCATGATTGGTAGCCCAATTCTGGCTGCTATCTACAACAAGATGGGCGACCGTCTGCCAATGCCACACAAGTTTGCTATCGGCATGGTACTGTGCTCTGGTGCATTCCTGGTGCTGCCACTGGGCGCGAAATTTGCGACCGACGCAGGTATCGTCTCCGTGAACTGGCTGATCCTGAGCTACGCGCTGCAGTCTATCGGTGAGCTGATGATCTCTGGTCTGGGTCTGGCAATGGTTGCACAGCTGGTTCCACAGCGTCTGATGGGCTTCATCATGGGTAGCTGGTTCCTGACCACTGCAGGTGCAGCCATCATCGCGGGTAAAATCGCGAACCTGATGGCGGTGCCTGATAACGTGACCGACCCACTGGTTTCCCTGAATGTCTACGGTAGCGTATTCATGCAGATTGGCATTGCAACAGCGGTTATCGCCGTTCTGATGCTGCTGACAGCGCCTAAACTGAATCGTATGACCCTGGACGACGACAAAATCGCAAAAGCGACCAAAACCGCTACCGCGTAATGTCATCGGGAAACGACTGAACAGAAGCCGCTAACTTTGCGTTAGCGGCTTTTTTTTTATCCGTTCGCGCACTAACATAGCTGGAACCTCAGCAAAAAGGAGTTACCGATGAAACTGTTCTACAAACCGGGCGCGTGCTCTCTTGCTTCTCATATTACCCTGCGCGAGAGCGGCAAAGATTTCACGCTGGATGGCGTTGACCTGATGAAAAAACGCCTGGAAAACGGCGATGACTTCTTTGCTATCAACCCGAAGGGACAAGTTCCGGCCCTGCTGTTAGATGACGGTACGCTCTTGACTGAAGGCGTGGCGATCATGCAATTCCTGGCCGATAGCGTGCCTGACCGTCAACTGCTGGCACCTGTAAGCAGCATTTCCCGCTACAAGACGCTGGAGTGGCTGAACTACATTGCAACCGAGCTGCACAAAGGCTTCACGCCACTGTTCCGCCCGGATACACCAGAAGAGTTCAAGCCGACGGTGCGTGCCCAACTGGAGAAAAAGCTGCACTACATTAACGACTCGCTGAAAGACGATCAGTGGATTTGTGGTACGCGGTTCACCATTGCCGATGCCTATCTGTTTACCGTTCTGCGCTGGGCGCGGGCGGTTAAACTGAACATGGAAGGGTTAGACCATATTGCATCTTATATGGAACGTGTGGCAGCGCGCCCTGCGGTGGCTGCGGCGCTGAAAGCGGAAGGATTGAACTAAGCTGTTTGTCTTGCCGGGTGGCGCTAACGCTTACCCGGCATACAAAATGCAAACCGTTATAATTGTGTCGCGCTGAAATACTGCTCCGGCTTCGCGATACGATCCTGCGCCGCAACGACCTGTAACTCATATTCCTGTCTGCTTTTCGTCGCAACCATGATTTCGTAAACCGCCGCAGTAACATGCTCCAGCGCATCACGCAGCGTCGCTCCCTGAAGCAACTTCACCAACAGCAGGCCGCTGGTCACATCACCAACGCCAACCGGCTGACGTGCGCCAAAATCCACCAGCGGACGGCTGATATGCCAGGCTTCGTCTTTGGTCACCAGCAGCATCTCAAAACGATCCTGGCTCACTCCTGCACGCGCAAGATGTTTCACCAGCACAATCTCTGGCCCCAGGGCAATCAGCTCACGGGAAGCGCTAACCGCCTCTTCTACGCTGTTGACCGGATGCTCGCAAAGGATCTCCAGCTCGATCAGGTTTGGCGCAATAATATCGCTGGCAGGCAGCGCGTGACGAACATGGAATTCAGCCACACCGGGGGCCACAATGCAGCCTTTCTCCGGATGCCCCATCACAGGGTCGCAGAAGTATTTTGCCGCCGGGTTCGCCGCTTTCACCTGACGCACGATGCCGAGAATATGTTCTCCCTGCTCTGCCGAACCGAGGTAACCGCTCAGGACGGCGTCACAGCGTTTAAGCTGATCGATATCGGCAAGGCCTTGTACAATCTCCGTCAGATGCGAAGGCGGCATCACACAGCCGGCCCATTTACCGTATTGCGTGTGGTTTGAGAACTGTACGGTATTGAGGGGCCAGACGTTGGCCCCGAGGCGACGCATCGGGAATTCCGCAGCGCTGTTGCCAGCATGTCCAAAAACGACGTGAGACTGAATGGCGAGGATGTTCTTCATTTTTTGCTTACCAAACCCTTACAAACAAAAAGGGCGTGGTTTCCCACGCCCCTGCATACAGTTAATTACTTCCAGCAGACCAGACAGTAATTTTTCTTACCGCGACGCAGCAACGTGTAACGTCCGTACAGACGATCGCTGTCAACGAAGGTGTATTCCGGGTCAGCCTGTTTTTCACCGTTGATGGTGATCGCGTTAGAAGCGATGGTTTTGCGAGCCTGACCGCGGGACGGCTGCAGCTCAGAGTCCACCAGCGCCTGCATCAGGTCTGCACCTTTTTCCATTTCAACCATCGGCACACCATCCTGCGCCAGCTGTTCGAAGTCCGCTTCGCTCAAATCGCTCAGCGTGCCGTTGAACAGGCTTGCAGTAATGCGTTTTGCCGCCGCCAGACCTTCTTCACCGTGAACCAGTTTGGTCACTTCATCGGCCAGAACGTACTGAGCGCGTGGTGCTTTACCGCTGTTTTTGTCTTCTTCTTCCAGGGCATTAATTGCGTCAATGTCCATAAAGGTGAAGAACTTCAGGAAGCGGTACACATCAGCATCAGCCGTGTTGATCCAGAACTGGTAGAATTTGTACGGGCTGGTTTTCTTCGGATCGAGCCATACCGCACCGCCTTCGGTTTTACCGAATTTAGTCCCGTCTGCTTTGGTGATCAGCGGAACAGTCAGGCCAAAGACCTGGTTCTGGTGCAGACGACGCGTCAGATCGATACCGGAGGTGATGTTACCCCACTGGTCTGAACCCCCAATTTGCAGGGAAACACCGTGCAACTTGTTCAGGCAGGCAAAGTCATAACCCTGCAACAGGTTGTAGGAGAACTCGGTAAAGGAAATCCCCTGGTCGTCACGATTCAGACGCTGCTTCACCGCTTCTTTGTTGATCATCTGGTTAACAGAGAAGTGTTTACCGATATCACGCAGGAAGGTCAGCACGTTCATGCCACCAAACCAGTCGTAGTTGTTCGCGGCAATGGCAGAGTTTTCACCACAGTTGAAGTCGAGGAACGGTGCAACCTGTTTGCGGATTTTGTCCACCCACTCCTGCACGGTGTCTTCGGTGTTCAGTTTACGCTCAGCGGCTTTAAAGCTTGGGTCGCCAATCAGACCGGTTGCGCCGCCAACCAGGGCAACAGGTTTATGGCCTGCCATCTGGAAGCGTTTCAGGCATAACAATGGAACAAGATGCCCCAAATGCAAGCTGTCAGCGGTGGGATCGAAGCCGCAATAGAGCGCGATCGGGCCTTGCGCCAGTCGCTCTGCTAACGCTTCCTCGTCCGTCACCTGGGCCACGAGGCCCCGCTCTTGCAATTGTTTAATCAAGTTACTGCTTGCCATCAAATTCTCCATGTATAAACGACTGCACCTTTGCCGGTACACGACTTTTCGCCTGATGCGAAAGGTACATAGAATAAAGCGCTGACGCACGTAGCGCTAGCGCTTAAAACAACAAATTTCGGGGATTACGGAGCCAGTCTGTCGATTTTCCAGCCACCGTTGTCACGCTGGTATAAAAAGCGGTCGTGCAGGCGATGTTCGCCCCCCTGCCAGAACTCCATCTGTTCGACTGGAATGCGGAAACCGCCCCAGAAGCTGGGGAGAGGAACTTCCCCCTTCTGGAACTTCTGTTTCAGCTCAAGGAATTTACTTTCCAGCACACCACGGGCAGAGATACGGCTGGACTGTTTTGATACCCAGGCCCCGATCTGGCTGTCGCGCGGACGGCTATGGAAATACTTCACCACTTCCAGCGTGGAGAGGCGTTCCGCTTTACCGGTCACCATGACCTGGCGTTCCAGCATGTGCCACGGAAACAGCAGGCTAATGCGAGGGTTGTTTTCCAGATGGTGAGCTTTGCGGCTGCCCAGGTTGGTATAAAACACCAGCCCTTTTTCGTCATAGTGCTTAAGCAGAACGATGCGCTGATAAGGCTGACCATTCTCGTCAACCGTCGCGACAACCATCGCGGTTGGATCGGCAAGTTTCGCTTCACAGGCCTGCTTCAGCCAGCGTTCAAAAAGCACCAGAGGTTCGGCGGGAAGATCCTGGCGGCGCAGGCCGCCTTTGGTGTATTCACGGCGCAGATGCGCAATTTGCTGCAGTTCGTCGTTATCTGACATGGCGTTAGCTGAAATAGACATTGGGTGGCGCTATTGTGCGCCGCCCCTGTAAAAATCTCAACGCTTCGGATTTTGCAGCTGGCAATTGTTCAGCACGATGCGGTCGCGTTTGTAAACCGTTGCACTGTCACCTTTTGACCAGAATACGTAGATACCGTCCGTATACCGTGCGCCAGAGGCCGACATCCCCTGCTTCAGATTAAGCAATTTGTTGTCGTAGACAAAGCTGGCTTCCTGACGCGGGTTATTCAGCTTCACGGTCAGCGGTTTTTCATCACAGCGATACTCCAGCGTATCTGTCTGCATGCGCTCAACGAGCTGGTTATAGACGCTGCACCCTGTCAGTAGAAAAGGGAGAGCAACAAGAAGAAGTTTTTTCATGGGCGTATTCCAAGACTATCCTGGTCCTGGAGGACATTGCTGCCCTCCTGTTTTTATTCCATTTTAGTGGTTACGCACCGCGCTGAATTTAAGTTAACTCTGATTATGACGCGGATTTGCCGGGAAAATAGCCCCAAGCACGCTCGCTTCCCGTGCACCGGTTACCGAAGGCAAATTTCCCGGTAATCCGGCAACCGTACGCCAGGCAAGCCAGGCGAAAGCCAGCGCTTCCATATCATCACCGCTGATACCCGCTTCGTCCGTGGTCGTGACTTCAGTACCCGGCAGTAATCCGGCAAGACGCGCCATCACCAGCGGGTTGCGGCTTCCACCACCGCAGACCAACAGACGCTCACACCCACCGCTGAGAAGGACCTGTTCAGAGATCGAGATGGCCGTTAACTCAGCAAGCGTCGCCTGGACATCCTGCGGTGCAAGTGCCGGGAACTGCGCCAGCTGACGTTCAAGCCAGCCATAGTTGAAATATTCACGTCCCGTGCTTTTTGGTGCGGGGGCGGCAAAATAGGGGTCGCTCAGCATGGACTGCAACAGCGGAATAATCACTTTGCCTTCACAGGCCCACTGCGCATCTTTATCGTACGGTTTACCGCGTTGACGCCAGATCCAGGCATCCATAAGCATGTTGCCGGGGCCGGTATCGTAACCACGCACAGGCTGCTCAGGGATTAACATCGACAGGTTGGCAATACCACCAATATTGAGCACCATACGGCGTTCTACCGGGTGTGCCAGCAACGCCTGATGGAATGCCGGCACCAGAGGCGCACCTTGCCCGCCAAGTGCAATATCACGACGGCGAAAATCCCCCACTACTGTGACACCCGTTTTCGCCACAATCTGGTTGTTATCACCAATTTGCAGGGTGTTTGGCGCATCACCGGTTGGCTCATGCCAGACCGTCTGGCCGTGGCAGCCAATGGCAACCACATCCTGCGGCTGAAGATTTTCTTTGTGCATCAGTGCCAGTACCGCCTCCGCAAATAGTGCACCCAGCCGCACATCAAGCTGTCCGAGCTGTGAAAGCGTCAATGGCTGTCCCTGGCAGATGCTCAGAATGTCCTCTTTCAGCGAAACAGGGATCGGCCAGCTCAGGCTTGCCTGCTGCGCCACCATGTTTTCATCTATTGCGGCCAGAACGACATCCACCCCATCAAGACTGGTGCCTGACATCACACCAATGTAGCGACCCGATTTCATGCGCTTTCCTTAGGTTGTGTGGTCTTAAGGTAAACACTGAATCATAAACGGCGCTGCTTTGCTATGCAGCGATAGCATTTTTTAACAATCTCAGACACGTAGCACGCAGGGAGTTGTTTATGTCTTGTTAAGCTAAATACAAGTACAATTTTCCCATTGTTAATGCAAAGATATGAACTATGGCTCCTTATGCCATATAATTTAGCCATAACGGAGCCCAACCGGGCACTTTTGGTGAACAGGAGATTCAAATGATTTTACGTGTACTGGGCGTTTCGCTGATCGGATTGACGCTGGCTGGCTGTGTGAATAACGATTCTCTTTCTGGCGACGTTTATAGCGCATCTGAAGCTAAACAAGTTCAGAACGTGACTTACGGTACCATTGTCAACGCACGCCCTGTTCAAATTCAGGGTGGCGATGAAAACAACGTCATGGGCGCGATCGGCGGTGCGGTGCTGGGTGGTTTCCTGGGTAACACCGTCGGCGGCGGAACCGGTCGTTCCCTGGCAACCGCAGCAGGTGCTGTTGCCGGTGGTGTAGCAGGCCAGGGCGTTCAGGGTGCAATGAACAAAACCCAGGGCGTAGAGCTGGAAATTCGTAAAGATGACGGCAATACCATCATGGTTGTGCAGAAACAAGGCAGCACCCACTTCTCTGCGGGTCAGCGCGTTGTTATCGCCAGCAATGGCCAACAGGTGACGGTGTCCCCGCGTTAATATCATACCGGATGTGGCCGCCAGGCCACATTCGCTTACATTACCTGTCATTTCAAAATATTGTTTTACAAAATTTCCTTCCTCGCTAATTATTAAACCCTGCTTACATTGTTCCTGCGCAAAGTATTCTTTTTTTAATTCCGTTAAACTATTTATATTCACGCTGTCTATTAATTTAGTATTATTATATTGTTAAAAATAGGTATGATTTCGATTAATCGCTATGTAAAGAACCGTTATATCTCTTTCTGCCTGGGTTGCATTATTGTGGTCGGGGTATTGCAGGGGCTATTTTTAAAGCTTGCCGAAGCAGTGCCGTCATTTTCACCGCTCTTATTCCCGACACTGACCATTTTTTTACTCGTCTTCCATCTGTTCATTGCCTGTTTTATGGCGATGAAATACTGGTGTGACCGAAAGCGGTTGTATCTGGTCGCGATTGCGTTCGCCTTCACAGGATCGGCGCTGTTGATGGCAGGCACGCTTTCCTGCTTCCCGGCATGGCTTGACCTCTATCAGTTCAGCATTATTAACTATAACGATGCGATGATCTTCTTCATGTTCCGCCATCTCTTAATGGCTGTTCTGATTTTCACGTCGGCCTTACTGTATGCCATGCGCGATCGCCCGTTCTCCCGGATGACCCACGTTGCTATTGTTGTCGGTATGTTCCTGTTCACCGCAGGCATGGTTACGCTTGCCTGGTTTTATTCCAGCCACTCTGCGCTGTTTACGTTAGATCTTGTCGATAATGAAACGCGGCAATTTATGGTGCTCTGGAGTCAGGTCATCAATATTAGTTTAATCATCTTATGGATTGTTGTATTAACAACGCTGATGATTATTACGCGCGTGCGCAATCTTTTCTGGATTGGCGGTAATTTCTTATGCATTTGTTATATTACGACACTCATCATGCTTTTACTGGGTGGACACGCTGAAGATATCGACTGGTACCGGTCCCGTTTATTTGAGACAGTGGCAACGCTGCTCATTATTTTCGTGCTCCTTTACGATGTATTTAATCTGTATCGTGACTCGCATTTAAAGTATCAGCAATCTTATCAAAATTCGATTCGCGATCCGCTTACGCGTCTCTATAACCGCAGTTATTTTTATGATGCATTAAATCAGGCGATCGATAATGCTAACGCATCCCGTCCGGTTTCGGTCATTGTCAGTGATTTGGATCGTTTTAAGCGCATTAACGATTGCTACGGGCATCTGCAGGGGGACAAGGTGTTGCAGTTTGTCGCCCATCTGCTGATGGATTCCGTGCGCCCACAAGACATCGCGGCGCGAATCGGAGGGGAAGAGTTTGTGTTGATGCTGGCAAATACACCGTCAGACGCCGCACGTCAGGTTGCAGAGAGAATACGGCTGAATCTCAGTAGTTTCGATAAAGCCAGCAGCGAGGGGCAACTGCCGGAGCCCATTACCATCAGTATGGGTGTCTTTACGACAACGTCACCGAATATCACCGCCGAAGAGTGTGTGGAAAGCGCCGATAAAGCAATGTACGAGGCAAAAGAGACAGGTCGCAACCGCGTCGTCGTCTTCCAGTAAAAAAAGGCCTTGCATCAGCAAGGCCTTTTTATGTTATCAGTCGCGTGACTGCAGCTCATGGATGTTTTGCTCAAGCCGTCCAATGAGACTGATGAGCATTTCGAGCTCCGCCGGTGAAACCCCTGACAGGATTTCCCCTCGCGTTTTGCTGATCACGGCTTCCATCTCAGTAATGATTGGAGCCGCTTTCTCCGTCAGTTTAATCCGCTTAGCGCGACGATCGCTGGCGCAAGTTTGCCGGGAGATCAGCCCCTTCTCTTCCAGCTGATCGAGTGTGCGTACCAGTGACGGCTGTTCAATACCGATCGCTTTTGCCAGTTGAATTTGTGACTGTTCGGGCGGAAGCTGATGAATATTATGCAGCGTGACCCAATGCGTCTGTGTCAATTCCAGAGGTTTCAGGCGATGGTCAATCAGAGCACGCCAGACGCGTACTAACCTTGCCAGATCAGAACCTAATGGCGATTCCAATTTCATCTCCTTATAATTAGCTTGCTAAGTTATTATACTGATTTTAGAATAGTGTGCAGCATTTATATTGCCAAAACAAATGCAATACGACATTCATCAACACCAAAAGTATGATTTACACTGAATACCGATGTTCCATTTTATAAAACAGGCCGTCGTGACCATTTATCCACTGCAAAGGAACTCTGCTCGTGAAGTTCTTTCATAGCGCCACGGGGTTACCCCTTCAGGACTTGATCTTCGGTGCATCAGTCTACTTTCCTCCCCTGTTTAAAGCCGTCCTGGTGGGCTTTATGATCTGGCTGGTCGCACACCGACTGCTTCGCGACTGGATGTATTCCGGTGAGATCTGGCACCCCATGCTCATGGATCTCTCTTTGTTTGCCTTGTCCGTATGCCTGGGCCTTGCTGTGTTGATTGTGTGGTGAATATATCCATGAAAACGCTGAAGTATTTTTCTACTCTTTTTGTTCTTGCGCTGGCTCTGGTTGCCGGTTGGTGGCTCTGGAATTTTTATATGCAGTCCCCCTGGACGCGCGACGGTAAAATCCGCGCTGAGCAGGTCAGTATCACCCCACAGGTTTCAGGAAGTATCACGGCGCTTCTTGTTAAGGATAACCAGTTCGTTAAAAAGGGTGACGTTTTATTCCGCATCGATGAAACTCCCTTTCATATCGCTGTACTCAATGCCGAAGCTCAACTGGCGAAAGCCCAGTCTGATTTAGCAAAAGCAAACAACGAAGCAAACCGCCGTCGCCATTTGTCGCAAAACTATATTTCCGCCGAAGATTTAGATACGGCCAACATCAACGTGAAAGCCATGCAGGCAAACCTCAACGTGGCTGAAGCCACGCTAAAACAGGCGCAATGGCAGTTGACTCAAACCGTGGTACAGGCTCCGGTCGATGGATGGGTGACCAACCTCTCGACCCGTGAGGGGAACTATGCCACCACCGGACAACCCGTCTTTGCCCTGGTTGACAGCCACTCCTTTTATATCGTGGGTTATTTTGAGGAGACCAAGCTTCGCCACATTCGGGAAGGCGCTCCTGCCACAATCACGCTTTACAGCGGATCGCAAACGTTACAGGGTCACGTTTCCAGTATTGGTCGTGCCATTTACGATCAAAGTGTCGAAACGGATTCAGGCCTGGTGCCAGACATCAAGCCTAACGTACCGTGGGTGCGTCTGGCACAGCGCGTTCCGGTTCGCGTGGAATTTGACCGCTTACCACAGGATCTCACGCTGGTATCCGGCACAACCTGCACGGTCTCTATCGGGACTCGTCAATGAATCTGTCGGCGTTATCCTGGCGACACACGCCCTGGGCTAAAGCGACAGCCTCTCAGTGGCGCTACGCGCTGCGTAACGTCATTGCAATGTGCCTGGCGCTAACAATCGCCTATTATCTGAATCTTGATGAACCTTACTGGGCGATGACCTCTGCCGCGGTGGTGAGCTTCCCTACCGTCGGCGGTGTGATCAGTAAAAGTCTTGGCCGCGTTGCCGGAAGCCTGCTGGGAGCCACCGCGGCGTTAATTATTGCGGGCCATACGCTGAACGACCCGTGGCTCTTTTTGCTAAGCATGGCGGCGTGGCTGGGGTTTTGCACCTGGGCCTGCGCCCATTTTACCAATAACGTCGCCTACGCGTTCCAGCTGGCGGGCTATACCGCCGCGATTATTGCCTTTCCGGTAGTCAACGTTCTGGACACCACCGAGCTTTGGGATATCGCCCAGGCACGTGTATGTGAAGTCATTGTGGGTATTCTGTGCGGCGGGGTCATGATGATGATCCTGCCCAGCACCTCCGACGGTACAGCGCTTATCTCCGCCCTGAAGACCATGCATGCCCGTTTACTGGAGCATGCAAGTCTGCTCTGGCAACCTGACACCAACGATGAAATCCGCCTTGCGCATGAAAAGGTCATCGGCCAGATCCTGACCATGAACCTGTTACGTATTCAGGCCTTCTGGAGCCACTACCGTTTTCGCCGCCAGAATACGCTGCTTAACTATTTGCTCCACCAACAGCTGCGGATGACCAGCGCCATCTCCAGCCTGCGCAGAATGTTGCTTAACTGGCCGACTCCGCCAGAAAACACCCGCGCCGTAATCGAAACACTGCTTGCCGCCCTCGCGCGGCCAGATACCGACATCTACACCGTGGCACGTATTATCGCGCCGCTCGTGCCAACGGATGAGTATGATTATCGCCACCGCGCCTTCTGGCAGCGCCTGAACTACTTTTGCCGGTTGTATCTGCGCAGCAGTCGCTGGATCACTGCCGTAGAAAATGCCACCCCGATAACCGAATTCACCGTACCGGGCAGCCCGGCTCTGGCACGCCACACCGACAACATAGAAGCGTTGTGGAGTGGGTTTCGCACCTTCTGCGCGCTTACGCTGGTTGGTGCCTGGAGTATCACCACGCAATGGGGATCCGGAAGCGCGGCCCTCACGCTTGCCGCCATTAGCTGCGTACTCTATTCCATTGCTGCATCACCGTTTAACTCCCTCACGCTGTTGATGCGCACGCTGGTATTGCTGTCGCTGTTCAGTTTTATGGTGAAATTTGGGTTGATGGTGCAGATAAGCGACTTATGGCAGTTTCTGCTGTTTCTGTTTCCGCTCTTAACCACCATGCAGTTGCTGAAGCTGCAAATGCCAAAACTGGCCGGTCTCTGGGGGCAGTTGATTGTTTTTATGGGTTCGTTTATCTCCGTGACCAACCCGCCGGTTTATAACTACGCTGATTTTCTCAATGACAATCTGGCGAAGATCCTCGGCGTGGGTCTGGCGTGGCTGGCGTTTGCCGTGTTACGGCCCGGTTCAGATGCCCGTAAGAGCCGCAGACATATCCGCGAGCTGCGCCGGGGGTTTGTTGACCAGCTCAGCCGTAAACCGCATCTGCGTGAGAGTGAGTATGAATCGCTGGTCTACCACCATGTAAGCCAGCTCAATAACAGCCAGGACTCCCTGGCCCGCCGCTGGTTGCTGCGCTGGGGCGTAGTGCTGTTGAACTGCTCGCATGTGGTCTGGCAGCTTCGCGCATGGGAAACACGCTCCGACCCGCTGTCGCAGGTGCGTGATGTCTGTATTTCCCTGCTTCGCGATGTGATGAGTGAACGCGGGGTTCAGCAACGTCCGCTGGAAGCCACGCTTGCCGAGCTTCAGCGGATTTGCGGTACCCTTGCGCACCACCATTCACCCGCAGCACGTGATTTAGCCTCGATAATCTGGCGGCTACACTGTTCGCTGTCGCAGCTGGAACAGGCTCCCCCGCCAGGCACGATTGGCGATCAGATCACCCCGCAGGCATAGCGTACCCCGCCACCACCGAGCGGTTTAGGTTGATCGGACATATTGTCGCCGCCGACGTGGATCATCAGCGCTTTGCCTTTGATCTCATCCAGCTTTTTCAGCCGCGGTGCAACAACCGGCTCCGTGGCTTTACCGTCGTTATTCACCACCAGTACGGGTAAATCGCCAAGATGCCCCATACCGTTCGGGCCTTCATGTTTGCCGGAATGCAGCGGGTCAAAGTGGCCTCCTGCCGCTTCCGCCGCCGAGGCTTTACCCTCTTTCAGCGCAGGCTGGCAGCTACCTTTGGCATGAACATGAAAACCATGTTCGCCAGGAGGAAGGGTGTTGAGATTGGGGGTAAACTCCAGCCCTTTATCGGTTTCCGTGATTTTCACTGTTCCGACAGACTGGCCGACGCCCTGAGGCGTGACAAGATTCATTTCGACGTTCTCGCTGGCTGCCTGCGCTCCTGCGCAAACAACCAGCGTGATGAGTGCCAGAGCAAAACGCGTCATATGACCTCCCGGGTTATTTTTGCCCCTTAAGTTTATACCAGGGGCGGTAATCTCACCGGAAAGTCACGGTATTCCAGATTAAGGTACGTCGTACCCCAGAGCGGCTTTGCGGATACGGAACCACTGTTGACGGGTCATCTGCAGTTCTTCTGCTGCCAGCGCAGAGCGGACGCGTTCAATTTTACCAGAGCCAATAATAGGCAGCGGTTTTGACGGCAGACGAAGGATCCACGCGTAAACCACCTGTTCAATGCTCTGGGCATTCAACTCGCGGGCAATGGTTTCCAGCTCATCGCGCAGCGGCTGGAACTCATCATCATTAAACAGACGCCCCCCACCCAGGCACGACCACGCCATAGGGCGGATACGGAGCTGTTGCAGCTGATCGAGTGTGCCATCCAGCAGCAACGGCTGATGAACCGGGGAAATTTCTACCTGGTTGGTCGCCAGCGTAAACGGCAGGCGCGACTGCAGCAGCGCAAACTGCGCAGGCGTGAAGTTCGATACGCCAAAATGACGCACTTTTCCACTTTGATGCAGGTTCAGAAACGCTTCTGCCACTTCATCGGCATCCATTAACGGGTCTGGACGGTGGATCAGCAGCAGGTCGATATGATCCGTCGCCAGATTGACCAGCGACTGCTCGGCACTCTTGATGATGTGCGCGCTGTCAGTGATGTAATGCCCCAGTACGTTTTCCGGTTTTGCCGTGGTGGCAATACCGCATTTGGTGACGATTTCCATACGCTCGCGCAGCGCCGGAACCTGCTTAAGCGCCTCACCGAACGCAGCTTCACATTGGTAGCCGCCATAAATATCAGCATGATCGACCGTAGTGATCCCTAAATCGAGATGCTCCTCAATGAAGCCCGCCAGCTGAAGGGGGGACATATTCCAGTCCATCAGACGCCAGTAGCCCATCACAAAACGGGAGAACTCCGGCCCCTGGGGAGAAAGGGTAATACGCTGAACCATAACATTTTCCTCAAGGAAGTAATGTCACGAGTATACGCAATTACCGTGTTAAAACAGTGAAGGTTGCTGGGGTTCTTCAGTTTCCCCCGCTTTGTTTGCGCGAATTTTGCGCAGAAGACGTTGTCGACAGAGACGAATAATGTCCTGTTTTTGCGTATCGCTAAAGTTTTGCCAGTTAAAACGCTCATCGCGGGTACGCATGCACCCACGGCAGTACCCGCGTTCATCCGCCTGACAAATTCCCCGGCACGGGCTCTGGATGGGGAAAAACTCCAGTTGCTCTGCCACACTCACCTCCAGAAACCGATTCTCACCTACAGTGAAGACGTTAAACGCCGCGCGTGCAAGGGCTTTACCACAGATTTGTGGCATTAAGGTTTCACTAATCTTCCCTCTCTATACTCGCTCAATCATTAAAATTACAGGTTTCTTTATCGATGTGGTTAATCAAAAAGTTACAATGTAACGACATTAAATTTACTCTGGGTTGTGCGTTTTTCTTTACTCTGCTGAATGCTCTCTTCATACAGCGCAGCTGGGCTATTATTGCGCCTGCGCAATTACACGACATTCTCTTTGCGGCTTCCGTCCCTCTGGTCCTTTTTTGCGGCTGGGTGATTGTTTTCAGTTTCCTCAATATTCCCTTTATCCGTAAACCGCTGCTGATCGTATTAACCATGGGATGCGCCGCAGCGACTTACTTCATGTATACCTACGGTGCAGTTATCGATCAGAACATGATTGTTAACGTGTTCGAGACGAACTCTCAGGAAGCCACCGCGCTGGTTACGCCACAAATGCTCCTGTGGATTGTCGTCGCCGGTGTTATTCCTTCCGTGGTGCTGGCCCTGACGCGCATCCGTGCCGGAAAATGGTGGTATGCCCTGCTGATGCGTTTTGTCGCGATGCTCGGTGCTCTGCTGATTATCATTCTGGTCGCTGCCGTATTCTATAAAGATTACGCATCGCTGTTCCGTAATAACAAAAGCATCGTCAAAATGGTCACCCCGGCGAACTACGTCAGCGGCATCATCAAATACAGCAAGACACGCTGGTTCGCAGGCGATCAAACGCTGGTACGCATTGGTGAAGATGCCCACAAAGGCCCGCTGATTTCTGGTCAACAAAAGAAAACCGTCCTGGTTCTGCTGGTCGGTGAAGCTTCACGTGCAGCAAACTACTCGCTGAATGGTTATGCGCGTGAAACCAACCCGCAGTTGAAAAAACAAAATATCATTAACTTCCCGCAGGCTTCCTCATGCGGGACGGAAACGGCGGTCTCTGTCCCCTGCATGTTCTCCGGCATGACGCGCCAGAAATACGATGCAGACCTGGCCCGCCACCAGGAAGGTCTGCTCGACGTGCTCGGTCACGCGGGTATCAACCTGCTCTGGCGTGATAATGACGGCGGCTGTAAAGGTGCCTGCGACCGCATACCCCATACGGACATGACCCAGTGGAAACTGGATCAGTTCTGCAAAGACAAATCCTGTATTGACGATGTGAACTTCTATCGTCTGGACAACGTGCTGGACGGACTGAAGCAGGATACCGTGCTGGTTATTCACCTGATGGGCAGCCACGGCCCGGCATACTACCGCCGTTACCCGGATAACTTCCGCCAGTTCACGCCAACCTGTGACACCAACGAGATTCAGGATTGCGATCACCAGGCGCTGATCAACACCTACGACAACACCATCCTGTATACCGACAGCATGGTAAGCAAAACAATCGATACGCTGAAGGCACGTCAGGACAGCATGAATACCGCGCTGATTTATCTCTCCGATCACGGTGAGTCGCTGGGTGAAAGCGGTATTTATCTGCACGGAACACCGTACATGCTGGCTCCTGAGCAGCAAACGCACATTCCATTTATGTTCTGGCTGTCCCCGGACTATACGAAGAACTTTGGCATTAACGAGCAATGTTTACGTGACCGTGCAGCAAAAGATGCGGTTTCACAGGACAATTTGTTCTCCACTGTTCTGGGTATGATGGATGTGAAATCAAAGGTTTATCAACAAAACCTGGATATTCTGAACGCGTGTCGTCAGTAAAATCACTTGTAATAGACCGAACGGTCTATTACAGTGCGGCCATGAGCAGAAATACTGAGCACGATACACGAGAACACCTACTGGCGACCGGCGAGCGTCTTTGTATGCATCGCGGGTTCACCGGTATGGGGCTGAGCGAGTTATTAAAAACCGCTGAGGTACCGAAGGGATCGTTTTATCACTACTTCCGATCCAAAGAAGCCTTCGGTGTGGCGATGCTGGAGCGGCACTATGCCTGCTACCATCAGCGCCTTGCCGCCCACTTCGCCAGCGGCGAAGGTAACTATCGGGATCGTGTTCTGAATTACTATCAGGAAACGCTGACGCAGTTCTGTCAGCAGGGCATCATCAGCGGTTGCCTGACGGTAAAACTCTCTGCTGAAGTGTGCGATCTTTCTGAAGATATGCGCACGGCGATGGATAAAGGTGCCAGTGGGGTGATCGCCCTGCTTGCGCAGGCGCTGGAGAAAGGTCGCAACGAAAAGACGTTGTCCTTCCCTGGTGAACCTTTAACTCAGGCACAGGTGTTATACGCTCTCTGGTTAGGCGCTAACCTGCAGGCCAAGATTTCTCGCAGTGCGGTGCCGCTCGAAAGCGCACTGGCACATGTGAAAAGCAGTATTACAACGCCTGGCGTAAATACCCTAAATAATTCGAGTTGCAGGACAAAACGCGTGTAGCGTTTTGAACAGTGCTTGCGCTGGCCCCGAAGGGGCGAGGCCACAGGCCGAGTAACGCGGCAAGGGAGTGAATCCCCGGGAGCTTACACCAGTAAGTGACTGGGGTGAGCGAGTGCAGCCAACGCACATGCAACTTGAAGTATGACGGGTATAGCAGGTGTTTTTATTTACCTAATTACTAGTCGACTGGTCTACTCAGGAGTCTTTATGTCCGCTGATAAATTATTTACCCCACTGAAAGTGGGTGCTGTTACCGCGCCAAACCGTGTGTTCATGGCTCCACTTACCCGCCTGCGCAGCATTGAGCCGGGTGACATCCCAACGCCTCTGATGGGTGAGTATTACCGTCAACGTGCCAGCTCTGGCCTGATCATCTCCGAAGCCACGCAGATTTCTGCCCAGGCAAAAGGCTACGCGGGCGCACCGGGTCTGCACAGCCCTGAACAGATCGCCGCCTGGAAGAAAATCACGGCCGGTGTTCACGCTGACGAAGGTCGCATTGCGGTTCAACTGTGGCACACCGGTCGTATCTCTCACAACAGCATCCAGCCTGGCGGCCAGGCACCGGTTTCCGCCTCTGCCCTGAGCGCAAACACCCGTACTTCCCTGCGTGATGAAAACGGTCATGCGATCCGCGTCGACACTTCCATGCCGCGTGCACTTGAGCTGGAAGAGATCCCGGGTATCGTGAATGATTTCCGCCAGGCCGTTGCGAATGCACGTGAAGCCGGTTTCGACCTGGTTGAACTGCACTCTGCCCACGGCTATCTGCTGCACCAGTTCCTGTCACCGTCTTCTAACCATCGTACCGACCAGTATGGCGGCAGCGTCGAAAACCGTGCCCGTCTGGTGCTGGAAGTGGTTGATGCGGTATGTAAAGAGTGGAGCGCAGACCGTATCGGCATCCGCGTCTCCCCAATTGGTTCTTTCCAGAACGTTGATAACGGTGCAAACGAAGAAGCGGATGCTCTGTACCTGATTGAGGAGCTGGCTAAACGTGGTATTGCTTATCTGCACATGTCTGAGCCTGACTGGGCTGGCGGCCAGCCTTACACCGAAGCCTTCCGTCAGAAAGTCCGCGAGCGTTTTAACGGTGTGATCATCGGTGCAGGTGCATACACGCCTGAGAAAGCAGAAGATCTGATCAACAAAGGTCTGATCGACGCGGTGGCGTTTGGTCGTGACTATATTGCCAACCCGGATCTGGTTGCACGTCTGCAACATAAAGCAGAACTGAATCCACAGCGCCCGGAAAGCTACTACGGTGGCGGCGCAGAAGGCTACACCGACTACCCTTCTCTGTAATCCCTCCCTTGTGCATTGATAGCGGCGATACTTCGCCGCTATACTAAAACATCGTTTCTGTTCAAAAAGATCATCCATTCCATTGGTTAATGAGGAAATTATGCGCCTACTTCACACCATGCTGCGCGTTGGCGACCTGCAACGTTCTATCAATTTCTACACTAACGTACTGGGTATGAAACTGCTGCGTACCAGTGAAAACCCGGAATACAAATACTCACTGGCGTTTGTGGGTTACGGCCTGGAAACGGATGAAGCGGTTATTGAGCTGACCTACAACTGGGGCGTGGATGCATACGAGCTGGGCACGGCATACGGTCATATCGCGCTGGAAGTGGATAACGCGGCTGAAGCCTGCGAACGCATCCGCAGCAACGGCGGTAACGTCACGCGGGAAGCCGGCCCGGTAAAAGGTGGAACGACCGTGATTGCATTTGTTGAAGATCCAGACGGTTACAAAATCGAACTGATTGAAGCCAAAGACGCTGGTCGCGGTCTGGGCAACTGATCCCGCAGGGCGCAATATGCGCCCGTAGTTTTACTGCATCCCCGCCCAAAATTTGCCATAATGCGCTCTGCTTTTTTCCCCTTGTAAGAGACCCTGATGTCCGATAACGCTCAATTTACCGGTCTGTGCGACCGTTTTCGTGGTTTTTATCCCGTTGTCATTGATGTAGAAACAGCCGGATTTAACGCTAAAACCGATGCGCTGCTTGAAATTGCCGCCATCACGCTGAAGATGGATGAACAGGGCTGGCTTACTCCGGACACCACGCTGCATTTCCACGTTGAACCGTTTGAGGGGGCAAACCTCCAGCCAGAAGCGCTGGCCTTTAACGGTATCGACCCGAAAAACCCACTGCGCGGCGCGGTGAGTGAATACGAAGCCCTTCACGCCATTTTTAAAATGGTGCGTAAAGGCATGAAAGATAATGACTGTAGCCGTGCCATTATGGTGGCCCATAACGCCACGTTCGATCACAGCTTTACGATGGCCGCTGCCGAACGCGCGTCACTTAAGCGCAACCCCTTCCACCCGTTTGTGACGTTTGATACTGCGGCACTGAGTGGTCTGGCGCTGGGGCAAACGGTTTTATCCAAAGCCTGCATCACGGCGGGTATTGATTTTGACGGTACGCAGGCGCATTCCGCGCTATATGACACGGAACGTACGGCTGAACTGTTCTGCGAAATTGTGAACCGCTGGAAACGTCTGGGCGGCTGGCCGCTGCCGATGGGTGAAGACGCAGGCCAGGAATAACGGGCCCAGCGTAAAAAAAGCGACCTTAAAAGGTCGCTTTTTTGTCTGCACAGAAAACTTATTCTGCGTCCGGCTCTTCCGTTTTGTACTTCGCCGCCGTCTCTTTGATCAGCTGCTGCAGTTCGCCACGCTGATACATTTCAATCAGGATGTCGCAACCGCCCACCAGCTCACCGTCTACCCACAGCTGTGGGAAAGTCGGCCAGTTTGCGTATTTAGGCAGCTCAGCGCGAATATCCGGGTTCTGCAGGATATCAACGTAAGCAAAACGTTCACCACAGGCAGACAGCGCCTGAACCGCTTGCGCGGAGAAACCGCAGCTTGGCAGCTTCGGAGAACCTTTCATGTACAGGAGAATCGGGTTTTCAGCGATCTGGCGCTGGATTTTTTCAATAGTGGTGCTCATGTCTTGCTTCCTTTAACTTCTGTTACGGCATTCGTCTGACATTGTAGCGGTTCAGACAGACATCGGAAAATAACATTTTTGTCACGTCTTATTATTTTAACGATTGTCGCTAAAAGTTGCATTCTAAATGGTGCTTATCCCTGTTCCCTGCAGGGTTTTGCTTAGGGAGTGAACAATAGTGCGACAAATCGATGAATTTTTTTGCACTTGCTAACGAAACATAATTTTAGATTGAAAAATGCTATTAACTTCTCGGGTTTTTATAGATTAGAATCGTCGGGCTTTGTAAATCACACGCAGGTATTATAGATGGCCTGCCTTTACCAGGGGACTGCCCAGTGGCGCGGATAAATAAAATCTCGATCACGCTCTGTGCTTTACTGTTTACAACATTCACTTTCACGCCAGTGGCGAACGCCTCTCAGCAGGCGCGGCATTCTGCTGTGCAAAAAACGCATCTGGCGAAGAGCACAGAACGTAATAAAAAAACCGCCAGTAAGAACGAAAAGAAGAAAACCACCACTCAGACCAAACAAACCGCCTCCAGCAAGACAAAAACAAAACCTTCCCGCACCGCCCACACCACAAAGAGTAAAGCCTCGCAAACTGCCGCTAACCTCATGACTGAAAAGTGTACCGTGCGTAAAGGTCATAAAACGAAATGCACGAAAGTCCCTAAAAAATTAGCGGAAGTGCATAAGGTTCGCGTGCAGAAAGCACAAAAAACGGCGATGAATAAACTGATGGGGCAAATCGGCAAACCGTACCGCTGGGGGGGAACCTCACCACGTACCGGTTTTGACTGTAGCGGCCTGGTCTATTACGCCTATAAAGATCTGGTGAAGTTCCGCATTCCACGTACCGCCAATGAAATGTACCACCTGCGCGATGCCTCTCCGGTTGACCGTGGTGAACTGGAAAGCGGCGATCTGGTCTTCTTCCGCACCCAGGGTCGCGGAATGGCCGATCACGTCGGCGTCTACGTTGGCAACGGGAAATTCATCCAGTCACCGCGCAGCGGCCAGGATATTCAAATCACCTCTCTGAGCGAAGACTACTGGGTGCGCCACTATGTGGGTGCGCGCCGCGTCATGACACCGAATACTATCCGCTGATCCCTGCCCTGCCGCTACCGTGGCAGGGTAAGTTCCTCTTTTGAATGCCCTTTCAATTTGCTACTCTATCCTCGTTGTGCGTATGGCTATACGCAACATAAAAAACAATAAGGAGAGAAGCAATGTCGTTCGAATTACCTGCACTACCGTATGCAAAAGACGCCCTGGCCCCACACATTTCTGTGGAGACCCTGGAATACCATTACGGCAAACATCATCAGACGTATGTCACCAATCTGAACAATCTGATCAAAGGCACCGATTTCGAAGGCAAAACGCTGGAAGAGATCGTACGCAGTTCAGAAGGTGGCGTATTCAACAACGCGGCTCAGGTGTGGAACCACACCTTCTACTGGCACTGCCTGGCTCCGAACGCCGGTGGAGAACCTGTTGGTGAACTGGCTGCCGCCATTAACGCCGCATTCGGCAGCTTCGCGGATTTCAAAGCGAAGTTTACTGATGCAGCAATCAAAAACTTCGGTTCTGGCTGGACCTGGCTGGTAAAAGAAGCTGATGGCAAACTGGCTATCGTTTCTACCTCTAACGCAGGCACGCCACTGACCACCAGCGCAACGCCGCTGATGACCGTGGATGTGTGGGAACACGCTTACTACATCGACTACCGCAACGCGCGTCCTAACTATCTGGAGCACTTCTGGGCACTGGCTAACTGGGACTTTGTGGCGAAGAACTTCGCTGCATAAGAGATACGCAGAAGGGTTCGCCCTTCTGCGTTTTTGTTTATTCTGCGACGCAGGCCGTTTCAGGTTGTTTACGACCTGACATTATCACTAGCAGCAGGCCCAGTGCGGCAATGATTGCCCCCATCACTGGCACAAAGCTGTAACCCAGCCCACCAGAAATCACGGCCCCACCGGCCGCCGCTCCCAGCGCATTACCCAGGTTGAATGCCCCGATATTGACGGAAGACGAAAGACCCGGTGCTTCATGGGCGACACGCATCACGCGCATCTGCAGCGGAGGAACCACGGCAAACGTTGCCGCACCCCATACCACCATCGCAATAGCTGCCCCCAGCTCGTTACGCGCCAGCCACGGGATCGCCACCATGATGACTATCAGCAGAGTTAAAAAGCCTTTCAGCGTTCCATTCACCGAACGATCGGCCAGTTTCCCGCCGAGATAGTTGCCGATGGAAAAGCCCACGCCGATCAACACCAGCATCGCGGTAATAAAGACCGGCGTTGCGTGGGTGATATCATGTAGCACCGGGGAAATATAGGTGTAGAGGGTAAACATCGCCCCGGCCCCCAGCACAGTGGTCAGCAGCGCGGAGAGTACCTGAGGGCGCATCAGCACCGCCAGCTCTTTGCGTACTTCAGGGCGTTCACCGACACTGCCTTTTGGCAGGGAGAAGAACAGCGCCACCATCGCGACCACCCCCAACGCAGCGGTGGCGAGGAAAGACATACGCCAGCCAATCACTTCTCCCAGCCAGGTGGCAGCAGGCACGCCACCAATATTGGCGATCGTCAGCCCCATAAACATGGTTGCCACCGCGCTGGCTTGCTTGTGTTTTGGTACCACACTTGCCGCCACAACAGACCCCAGCCCAAAGAATGCGCCGTGGTTAAGACTGGTCAGGATCCGTGACAGCATCAGCGTGGTGTAATCCGGTGAAATGGCGGAGAGCACATTGCCCAGCGTAAAGATAGCCATCAGGAAAATCAGCGCATTGCGCCGGGCGCGATGCGAAAGCAGCAGCGTCATCAGCGGAGCCCCCACCATCACACCAATGGCATAAGCACTGATTAACATACCGGCCGCAGGGATAGAGACGTCCACGCCCCGGGCGATAACAGGCAGTAACCCCATTGGGGAGAATTCAGTGGTGCCAATCCCGAAAGCGCCAATCGCCAGGGCCAGCAGAGGAAAATTGATTTTCATGAGTCAACTCCGGATGCCGTGTCATCACGCGACACAGAACAAAGAAGTCAAAAGCATGACATCAATCACAAAAAATGAGAAGTTAACAAATTGGCAAAAGATTTTTGCCAGAGGAGTAACAATCGGGAGATCCGGAGGGCGAGTACACTCTCCCTCCGCGTAAATCAGTGCAATGCAGCAGTCAGACCGCCAGCCACAATCAAAGCCAGCACAATAACGGTGGTCACCAGTGAAAACTTCAGATCGGAACTCATCAATTTTTCTCCTTTTAATCCCCACACGGAAAGTGAGCTTGCTCATTTTTACACAGTTTACATCAAAAATCTTCCTGGATTTAAACTGATAACCACTTTTGCTCTTCCCCTTTTCATCAAGATAGGACAAAATTCCACGCTAAATTTATTAGCGTACCGGCCATTGACCCCCTCCTGACGTCCCGTGTCGTTTTCCTGGCGTGCCGCACTTCAAAAGTTGCGAGATAAGGGTGAGAGAAGGCAAACGTTTACCTTCCAGTTTTTCAGGAGCTTAGGATATGGTCTGGAGTGACATTTAATGGCAACAATTAAAGACGTAGCAAAACGCGCAAACGTTTCCACTACAACCGTATCACATGTAATTAACAAAACCCGCTTTGTTGCGGAAGAGACGCGTAATGCCGTTTGGGCAGCCATCAAAGAACTGCACTACTCACCAAGTGCGGTGGCTCGCAGCCTCAAAGTTAATCACACCAAATCCATTGGTTTGCTGGCCACCAGCAGTGAAGCGGCCTATTTTGCCGAGATCATCGAAGCGGTAGAGAAAAACTGTTTCCAGAAAGGCTACACCCTGATTCTGGGCAACGCATGGAACAGCATTGAAAAACAGCGTGCCTACCTGTCGATGATGGCACAAAAGCGCGTGGACGGCCTTCTGGTGATGTGTTCCGAATACCCGGAGTCTGTTCTTTCCATGCTGGAAGAGTACCGCCATATTCCGATGGTGGTCATGGACTGGGGTGAAGCGCGCGCCGATTTCACCGATTCCGTCATCGATAACGCCTTTGAAGGTGGTTATATGGCAGGTCGTTATCTGGTCGAGCGCGGCCACCGCGAGATTGGCGTGATCCCGGGTCCGCTTGAGCGCAATACCGGAGCCGGTCGTCTGGCGGGCTTTATGAAAGCGATGGAAGAAGCGCTGATCACCGTACCGGAAAACTGGATTGTGCAGGGCGACTTTGAGCCGGAATCCGGTTATCGCGCCATGCAGCAGATTGTCTCCCAACAGCACCGCCCCACCGCCGTCTTCTGTGGCGGGGACATCATGGCGATGGGCGCACTCTGTGCGGCGGATGAGCTGGGTCTGCGCGTGCCGCAGGATATTTCTGTGATCGGGTATGACAACGTGCGTAACTCGCGCTTCTTCACCCCGGCGCTGACCACCATTCACCAGCCGAAAGACTCACTGGGTGAAACGGCCTTCAATATGCTGATGGACAGGATCGTCAGCAAGCGCGAAGAGTCACAGTCCATTGAAGTTCACCCGCGTCTCATCGAACGTCGTTCCGTTGCGGATGGTCCATTCCGCGACTACCGTCGTTAATCGCCATACGGAGCCAGCTAAGCTGGCTCCCGTAGCCACTCCCGGTTCAGCGTTTCACTGTCTCCCAGATAATCCAGTAGCCAGGCCATCGCGGGCGATACATCGTTTTGTTGCCAGGTCAGACAGCAGGCCGCATCCGGGAACGGATTCTCCAGCGTCAGCGCAACCCATTCGCCGGTGTCGATCCTCGGACGGGCAAAATGGACAGGCACCATCCCCACGCACAGCCCGGCGCTGAGACAGGTCGCAGAAGATGCCCAGTCCGGCGCAACCACCCGTCGCTGGTTATCCAGCAGCCAGGTAATACGCTTGGGTAGCGAACGCGAGGTATCTTCCAGCACCAGCGACGGCCAGTTGCGTAGCGTATCGTCACTCAGCGGCCCCTCCATTGCTGCCAGCGGGTGATCGCTGGCCACCACACATTTCCAGCTCAGCATCCCCATATCGCGAAACGCATAGCGCCCCCCAACGGGGATTGCCTGGGTCGCGCCAATCGCCATCTCTACCCTGCCGTCCGCCAGCGCATCCCAGACACCGTTGAACACCTCCTGCGACACGCGCAGCTCGACATCCGAGAAATGGCGATAAAAATCAACAACCATCTGCCGGGTACGTTCGGGTTTGACGATGTTATCCACGGCAATGGAAAGATGCCCTCGCCAGCCGTTGGCTATCTGCTGACACTGTTCACGGGTGATCTGCATTTTTTTGATAACAGAACGCCCTTCTTTCAAAAACCACGCTCCTGCGGGCGTTAATTCCACATCGCGATGACGCCGCTCAAACAGCGGTACTGCCAGCCACTCCTCCAGCTGACGCACCGTATAGCTGATCGCCGACGGGACACGGTGCAGCTCCTGCGCTGCACCACTAAAGCTGCCGTTGCGTGCGACAGCATCCACGACTTCAAGAGAATAATCTGACCACATTTTCTGCCTGCAAAAAATTTGAATGCACCCGCCAAATATTAGCGTTTCACAAGCCGGTTTGCACTCCCTACACTCTGCGCCAACATACCCCTGCCTCCTTAAAGAGAATAAAACCATGCAACCCAGGAAAGGATTTTTAGTCTGGCTCGGCGGCTTAAGCGTGCTGGGCTTTTTAGCCACCGATATGTACCTGCCCGCTTTCGCCGCGATGCAGGAAGATTTACAAACGCCAGCTGCAGCCATCAGCGCCAGCCTGAGTCTGTTCCTCGCCGGTTTTGCCTTCGCACAGCTGCTCTGGGGACCGCTCTCCGACCGCTTCGGCCGTAAACCTGTGTTGTTACTGGGTCTGGCTATTTTTGCCGTGGGCTGTCTGGGCATGTTATGGGTACGCGATGCGGCCTGGCTGCTGGTGTTGCGCTTTGTTCAGGCTGTCGGCGTCTGCGCCGCTGCCGTGACCTGGCAGGCGCTGGTGACTGACTATTACCCGGCGTCACGCACCAACCGCATTTTCGCCACCATTATGCCGCTGGTGGGCCTCTCACCGGCACTCGCCCCGCTGCTGGGCAGCTGGATCCTGGCGCATTTCGACTGGCAGGCGATCTTCGCCACGCTGTTTGCCATTACTCTGGTGTTGATGCTGCCGGCATTCGCCCTCAAACCTGCACATAAAAAAGAGACGCATACCGGGGCAAAACCCATTACGTTTATTTCGTTACTGCGCACCAAAGCCTACCGTGGAAACGTACTGATTTACGCCGCCTGTTCCGCGAGCTTCTTCGCCTGGCTGACCGGTTCACCGTTTATTCTGCACGATATGGGGTATAGCCCGGCCGCCATCGGTCTGAGCTATGTTCCGCAAACTATCGCCTTCCTGGTCGGTGGCTACGGTTGTCGCGCCGCGCTGCAAAAATGGGAGGGTCAGCAAATGCTGCCCTGGTTACTGGGTCTGTATGCATTAAGCGTGATAGGTACCTGGTCTGTTGGCTTTATCCCACACGTTGGTCTGGCCGAAATTTTGATTCCATTCTGTGTAATGGCGGTCGCTAACGGTGCTATTTACCCTATCGTCGTGGCGCAGGCGTTACGTCCGTTCCCACAGGCGACAGGGCGTGCAGCTGCGCTGCAAAACACCCTGCAACTGGGTTTGTGCTTCCTGGCAAGCCTGGTGGTTTCTGCACTGATTGCCACGCCGCTGTTGACCACCACCAGCGTGATGCTGGTTACCGTTGCGCTGGCCGCCATTGGCTATCGTATGCAGTCATCAGCACAACGTGAGCAGAATGACAGCACTCAGGCGGAAACCACACATGCATAATCGCACCCGAAATTATGTTGCATTTCAGTGATTAGGTTGCTAAGAATTTTTTATTGAATCACCAAATTTTGAGGCCTATACTAAATTTGGTTCGATTAAATACGATAAATATTAAGTGTTAACGGGAGCCGGAGTGCTCCCGTTTTACCAGGGAAGGCATTTCGGCAAGGGTTATCTCCCTTCCTCTGTTCTACGTCGGATACTAGCCTCGCGGTTAATTACCGTGAGATTTCTCACAAACCATAAAAAGCGTCTACGCTGTTTGAAGGTTCTGATCACAGCAAGGTGATGGAGAAGCTATGAGTTCATCGTGTATAGAAGAAGTCAACATTCCGGACGATAACTGGTCCCGGATCGTCAGTGAGCTGTTAGGCCGTGCAGGCATCACGATTAACGGATCGTCCCCTTCCGATCCGCAGGTTAAGCATCCCGATTTTTTTAAACGCGTATTGCAGGAGGGATCGTTAGGCCTGGGTGAAAGCTATATGGACGGCTGGTGGGAATGTGAACGGCTGGATATCTTTTTCTCCAGCGTGTTACGCGCGGGTCTGGAAAACCAACTCCCTCGCAACCTGAAAGACACGCTGCGTGTCGCCTCTACCCGTTTGTTCAATCTGCAAAATAAAAAACGGGCGTGGATCGTCGGCAAAGAGCATTACGATCTGGGTAACGACCTGTTCAGCCGTATGCTCGACCCTTTCATGCAATACTCCTGCGCCTACTGGAAAGAGGCGTCCACCCTTGAAGAGGCACAGCAGGATAAGTTGCGTTTGATTTGCGAAAAACTGCAGTTACAGCCCGGTATGCGGGTGCTGGATATTGGCTGTGGCTGGGGTGGGCTGGCGTATTTTATGGCGAAACACTACGGCGTCAGCGTAGTGGGTGTCACTATTTCCGCTGAACAGCAAAAAATGGCGCAGGAACGCTGTCAGACGCTGGATGTTGATATCCGGCTTCAGGATTACCGTGATCTGAACGAACAGTTCGACCGTATTGTGTCCGTTGGCATGTTCGAGCATGTGGGCCCTAAAAATTACGCGACTTACTTCGCGGTGGCGGATCGTAATTTGAAACCTGACGGTATCTTCTTATTGCATACCATCGGTTCTAAGCGCACTGACAATAACGTTGACCCGTGGATCAACAAATACATCTTCCCGAACGGGTGTTTACCCTCCGTACGCCAGATAGCGAACGCCAGTGAGCCTCATTTCGTTGTCGAAGACTGGCATAACTTCGGCGCGGATTACGACACCACGTTGATGGCATGGCACACACGTTTTCAGGAGTCCTGGCCAGAGATTGCGGACAACTATTCCGAGCGATTTAAACGGATGTTTAGCTATTACCTGAATGCCTGCGCAGGCGCGTTCCGGGCGCGAGATATTCAGCTCTGGCAGGTGGTCTTTAGCCGTGGGATTGAACATGGGCTCCGTGTCGCCCGATAAAAATAACCCCGGATATCCGGGGTTATTTTTATTCTTCGTCTGCTGCTTTTATTACTGCGGCCTCTTTTGCCGCCAGCACACGCTCAACGGTATCCACTACCGCCTGGGTTTGCGGATCAATTTCGATATTCACACGATGACCCAGTTTTTTCGCCCCCAGCGTGGTGCGCTGGAGAGTTTCAGGAATTAAATGCACGCAAAAACGCGTTGGCGTCACTTCCCCTACCGTCAGGCTAATACCATCAATACCAATAAATCCTTTATACAGGACGTATTTCATTAATGTCGGGTCCTGCATTTTAAACCAGATTTGACGGTTATTTTCCGACGTCACGATTTTCGCCACTTCTGCGGTTGTCATGATATGGCCCGACATCAGATGACCGCCAATCTCATCGCTGAACTTTGCCGCCCGCTCGACGTTTACGGTATCCCCCACCGCCAGCTCACCCAGATTGGTAATGCGCAGTGTTTCTTTCATTAAATCAAAGCTAATCTGGTTACCGTTTATTTCGGTCACCGTCAGGCAACAGCCGTTATGTGCAATCGAGGCTCCGGTTTCAATGCCCTCGAGCATATATTCCGGCAACTCCACCACGTGAGTGCGGAAATTGGGTTTTTCATCAATAGACACCACTTTGGCGGTGCCCTGCACAATACCAGTAAACATGCTTACAACTCCTGTTTTTTCCGGACGGTGGTGACACCGTTTAATCCCACCACAATAACAGTTGGAAAAACAGGTTGCCAGCAGAGCGCATTTTCTGGCGATTTTTTCACTAGATAATTAGTTAAACCCAGCTACAATAGCGGGTACTCCCCTGCATTTTCTTCTTGCTGCCAGTTACGGCGGCTTTTTTAGTCTCTCAAATAACAACAATATAAAGGTGTTCACGTGCAGAAGTACACGAACGAAGCGCGCCAGTTATTGGCACTGGCTATACCAGTGATCATCGCGCAAGTGGCCCAGACCGCAATGGGATTTGTGGATACGGTGATGGCGGGTGGCTACAGTGCCACCGACATGGCTGCCGTTGCGATAGGTACCTCCATCTGGCTCCCGGCTATTCTATTCGGCCACGGCCTGCTGCTGGCGCTCACGCCAGTCATCGCTCAGCTAAATGGCTCCGGACGACGCGATCGCGTTGCCCATCAGGTTCGCCAGGGATTCTGGCTGGCCGGGTGTGTCTCGGTACTCATCATGGTGGTGCTCTGGAACGCCGGCCATATCATCCGCGCCATGCATAATATTGACCCGGCTCTCGCCGATAAAGCCGTCGGCTATCTGCGTGCCCTGCTCTGGGGCGCACCGGGTTACCTGTTCTTCCAGGTGGCACGTAACCAGTGTGAAGGTCTGGCTAAAACCAAACCGGGTATGGTGATGGGCTTTATCGGCCTGCTGGTGAACATTCCGGTGAACTATGTCTTTATTTACGGTCACTTCGGTATGCCGGAACTTGGCGGCGTAGGCTGTGGCGTGGCGACAGCGGCAGTGTATTGGGTGATGTTCTTCAGCATGCTCACCTTCATTAAACATGCCCGTTCCATGCGTGATATTCGTAATGAACACCGATTCAGCACACCGGACTGGAGCATCCTGACGCGTCTGGTACAGTTGGGGCTTCCTATTGCGCTGGCGCTGTTTTTTGTGGTGACCCTGTTCGCCGTTGTTGCTCTGCTGGTCTCCCCGCTGGGCATTGTGAACGTTGCCGGACACCAGATTGCGCTGAACTTCAGCTCCCTGATGTTCGTCCTGCCGATGTCACTGGCAGCTGCCGTGACCATCCGCGTGGGCTTCCGTCTGGGACAGGGTTCAACTCTTGATGCACAAACCGCCGCACGTACCGGGCTGGCCGTGGGGGTCTGTATGGCAGCCTGTACGGCACTCTTTACCATCACGCTGCGTGAGCAAATTGCCCTGCTCTACAATGACAACCCGGAGGTTGTGGCGCTCGCATCACACCTGATGCTGCTGGCTGCCGTGTATCAGCTTTCCGATTCTATTCAGGTGATCGGCAGCGGCGTGCTGCGCGGGTATAAAGATACGCGTTCCATATTCTTTATCACCTTCATTGCTTACTGGGTACTGGGCCTGCCATGTGGTTATATCCTGGCGCTCACCGACCTGGTGGTTGATCGCATGGGGCCAGCCGGTTTCTGGATGGGCTTTATCATCGGCCTGACCTCCGCCGCCATCATGATGATGATGCGTATGCGCTTCCTGCAACGCCAGCCATCGACGGTGATTTTGCAACGCGCCGCGCGTTAAATGGGCAGTAGCCGCCTGCTGGCGGCTACTTTCTCTTCACTTTGCGCGGTAATGAAGCAATCACGTGAAATCAGAGAGAAAAATGCATTTTCCCTCTTGCCTCATTGAGGCTGTGCCGCTAATATTCGTCCCCGTTGTCACCGACAACACGTTGCGTTCATAGCTCAGTTGGTTAGAGCACCACCTTGACATGGTGGGGGTCGTTGGTTCGAGTCCAATTGAACGCACCATTCTGCGTCCGTAGCTCAGTTGGTTAGAGCACCACCTTGACATGGTGGGGGTCGGTGGTTCGAGTCCACTCGGACGCACCATTTCAGTTTTCCTGATTTGGTGCATTCTCCCTTAAAAAATCCCGCATATTACGCCTTGTTTCATCCCACTCTGTAATAGCGCTCTGCAGACTCAAAACGTTTTACACCGCATGCATACCCGTCGTGTAAAAACAGCCCAAAGCACCCTTATCCGCTGGGATACGATTTTCAGGTGCTTTCGGAATACAAAAAAGCGTCAGTCGTTACTCGAAGAAGACGTCCGGGTTTTCAGACAGCGAGATGAACGTTTTCGTCTCTTTATCCAGCGCACGAATGTCGCCGCTTTCAATGTCATATACCCAGCCGTGCAGGCGGATAGCATTGTTGCGTAGCCCCACCGCAACCGATGGGTGCGTTTTAATGTTGCTCAACTGCGCAAACACGTTTTCCTGCACCATCGCGTTCACTTTATCGGTAGGGTTATCCCAGGTTTTATTCTCAATAACCGCTTTTGCCGCATCAGCGTAGCGCAGCCAGTGGGAAACCGCAGGCATCGGCTCCAGGTTCGCGTTGTCGGCAATCGCCTTCATCGCACCACAGTTAGAGTGGCCGCAGATCACGATATCCGTTACGCCTAACGCCACCACGGCATATTCGATGGTGGCAGAGACACCGCCTGGCTCAGGCCCGAAAGGTGGCACAATGTTGCCAGCATTACGAATGACAAAGAGCTGTCCCGGCTCTTGCTGGGTGACCAGTTCCGGAACCAGGCGACTGTCGGAGCAGGAGATGAACAGCGCTTTGGGATTCTGGCTGGACGCTAAACTGCGGAAGAGCTCTTTACGTTGCGGAAAAACCTCTTTTTGAAAGTTGAGGAAACCTTCAATGATATGTTGCATAGCAATATCTCTTTTATCTGTTTTGAGTTTAGGCACGATCTGGATCACACTCTGAAAGTTTACCCACCGCGCTTTACTTCAGACAAGCAATATATTTCTGGCCCGACCGCTGCACAATCTCACTGGCCTTCGCCAGGATGTTCTGACCTTCGAATGCGCCATAGAGCCGTTCAAACATCTTGCCCTGCAAATGGTGCATCACCCGTTCGACCGTGCCCGCCGACAGCGGGAGCATATTAGGGTAGCTCCACATAAACGAGACAGCATTTTTCCCCGGCGTCACCTGCAAAATATCACCTGCCAGTAAAACCCCCTCTCCGTCATGCCAGTGCAGCACCGTGCCGCCCGCAAAGTGACCGCCAGTCCGCAGCAGCGTCACCGACGGCATGATGTCCAGCGCGTCTCCCTCCCAGAAGTGGATCGCGGTGCTGCTACGCATCACCCATTCTCTGTCGCTGGCATGTAAATAGACAGGAGCATCGAAGGCCGCGGCCCAGTCCTGCATCGTGGTGTAATAATGGGGGTGCGAAATCGCGATCGCGCTGATACCGCCCAGCGCCGCGATCAACGTTTTGGTTGCCGGGTCGAGGTTCGCGATGCAATCCCACAGAATATTGCCTTGCGGAGTGAGTAACAGAATTGCGCGCTGGTTAATGGCAAAGGACGGTACCGTTCTGATGCTGAACAGCCGTGGTTCGAGCTGCTGCCATGTGTTGGTATGGGTGGCTGTCAACGCAGCCACATCAATCCATTCCTGACCAGTCACCGGAACATACTGGCGTTCATCCTCGCAAATCGGGCATCTGTCTGGCGTTGTCCCATAAGAAGTACCGCAGGCTTTACAGAGTGTAATCATGCGCTTTCCTCAGCAATTAAGCTCTGAGTATGGCAGGGATTATCCTTATGTGCTGCGCGCTACATTGCCGGCGTTTTTTGCCCTATACTGTGCCAGTATCAAAAACCGAACAAAGCAGGTGCAACATGGAAATTGATCTCGATAACTTAGTCTTTAATGGACTGGATGAAGCAGAAGAGCGCAACGCGGAACGTCTGGACGACGCAGACAAAAAAGCCCAGGCGATTGTTGCTGACGATGACTGCGGCGATGCCTGCAAAATCTGATCGCGAAGCACCGGACACCCCGGTGCTTTTTTATTGGTGTGACTTTTTCAGCCCATCCCTTTGCGCGTGATGTCTCCTTCCCGGCAGTAAACCGACGCTCGCTTTCCCCAGTGGTTTCGCACAGCTCATTCCAGTACATTTCGCGCGTGCGGCGCAGTTCAGCGTGGCGTTTTATCATGGAACCACTCCGGGTCGATGTTGGCAACGTCCACGCCATACAGGCTGGCGACAGGCAGTATTGACTCAAGAACACGTTGCGCGCTGTTCTCCGCATTCGCAGGTCGGGTCGCCAAAAACCGCCGTAACGTGCTTATCCACTTTTTCATCGTCTTTACCCCTTTCGCTCAACATGCCCTCAGTTAAGCACCCAAATTCTGTGCAGGGGAAATACCAATATCCACTGTTGATGTGCAGGATCCGCAAATAGCCCCATTTCTTCACCTGTCAGTAACACCTTGTTCACTAATGCTTTTTCACTCATAGCAAAGAACAATTTCTTATTTGGCGAGAACGTTCGCTTATGGGAGCGTAACCGGACAAAACAACAATGAGGGGCAGACGTATTACTATGGCAGAAAATAAAAAAGGATATCAAAAACAGGTCATTGCGCTGGGTTTACTGGTGGCGGGCGGCATGCTTTCTCTGCAGGCACAGGCAGATCAACTGGCGGATATCAAGGCCGCAGGGGTGGTAAAAGTCGCCACGTTTGACGCCAACCCACCGTTTGGTGCAATCGATGCCCAAACCCATAACATCGTAGGTTATGACGTCGATTTTGCCCACGCACTGGCAAAAGCGCTGGGCGTGAAGCTTGAGCTGGTTGCCACCAACCCGGCCAACCGTATTCCTCTGCTGCAGTCCGGCAAAGCGGATTTGATTGTGGCAGATATCACCATCACCCCGGAACGTGCGCAGGTCGTTGATTTCTCAACCCCCTATTTCGTCACCGGACAACAGTTCCTGGTTCCGGCCAAATCGGCCAATAAGCTGGACGACTATAGCCGGGCGCGTATTGGCGCGGTAAAAGGAACAACGGGTGAACAGACTCTGCATCAGCGCTTCCCGCAGTCCCGCGTGCTCTCTTATGACGATATTCCGCTGGCGCTGACGGCGTTGCGTAACGGTAATGTGCAGGCGATCACTCAGGACAGTACCATCCTGGCAGGTCTGCTGGCGCAGGCTCCGGATAAAGCCAACTTCAAAATTCTGCCCGACCTGCTCAGCAAAGAAGAGATTGGCGTCGGCGTGAAAAAAGGCGAAACGGCACTGCTGAAGGTCGTCAATGATGAACTGGTGAATCTGGAGAAAAGTGGCCAGGCCGCCAGAATTTATGATGTCTGGTTTGGCCCACAAACCCAATCCCCACAGCCTCGCGCCTTTAAAATAGAAGCCCAGTAATATGCTCTCAGGTTTATTTTCACGCTCCGCGGCTCGTGCCGCGGATTTTTCACATCTGGAACATGCCAGCGTCGAGTTTCGTGACGTCGTCAAACGCTACGGGGACCATCACGTTTTAAAAGGCATTAACCTCAGCATTATGCCTGGCGAAGTGGTTGCTATCCTCGGCCCTTCGGGTTCCGGTAAATCGACCCTAATCCGGCTTATCAACCAGCTTGAAACCCTGAACGGCGGCGAAATCCTGATCGACAACACCCCTACCGGGCAGCTGTCCGGTGCGGCACTGCGCCAGCTACGCAGCCGCGTTGGGTTTGTGTTCCAGCAATTTAATCTCTACGCCCATCTCACCGCCAGCCAGAATATCACCCTGGCTCTGGAACATGTTCACGGCTGGAAGCCGCAGCCCGCACAGGAACGGGCGCTGGCATTGCTGGAAAACGTGGGGATGCTGGAAAAAGCCCACCATTTTCCCGCCGAGCTTTCTGGCGGCCAGCAACAGCGCGTGGCAATTGCCCGCGCCCTGGCCTCTTCCCCGCAAATCATCCTGTTCGATGAACCTACCTCCGCGCTCGATCCGGAAATGATCGGCGAAGTCTTGTTCGTGATGAAAGCCCTTGCCCACAGCGGGATCACCATGATTGTGGTGACACATGAGATGCAATTTGCCCGGGAAATTGCCGACCGGATTGTCTTTATCGACGGCGGACAGATTCTGGAAACCGCACCGCCGGAGCAATTTTTCAGTCAGCCGTCGCATCCGCGTGCGCAGCGTTTCCTGCAAAAAGTGCTGAACCCGCTGCATCAGGAGCATCTGTAATGCCCGCGCTCGACTGGCAGGGCGTGCTGACCGGACAGCCCCTGCAATGGATTTTATCCGGTTTTTTGACCACGCTGTGGGTCACGCTCGCCGGGGCGATTCTGGCAAGCCTTCTCGCCCTGCTTTTTCTGCTCCTGCGCCTCTCCGGTGGCCGGTTTGGCAATGGGGTCGTCAGTTGCTGGGTCTCACTGTTTCGCAATACCCCCTTACTGGTGCAACTGCTGTTCTGGTATTTCGCGGCCTGGAACGGGCTTCCCCTCGCATTTCGCGATCTGGTGAACGCAGATCACAGCTGGTCGATCCTGCCGGGTGGTGTCTGGTGGTTCACGCCCGAGTTTTTATGTTCCGCCTGGGGATTGGGGGTGTTCACCTCCGCCTTTTTAATTGAAGAGGTGGAGTCCGGGCTACGTTCCGTCCCGGCCGGGCAACGGGAGGCGGCGCTGGCACAGGGGTTCTCTGCGTGGCGGCTGTTTCGCTATATCCTTCTGCCGCAAGGCCTGGCTAATGCCTGGCAGCCTGTCGTCGGGCAATATCTCAATCTGATGAAACTCTCCTCACTCGCCAGCGGAATTGGCTTTGCAGAGCTGACCTACCAGGTGCGGCAGATTGAAAGCTACAACGCTCATGCGCTGGAGGCGTTTACCGTGGGAACCGTACTGTACTTGCTCACTGGCGTGGCGATGGGCATGGCGCTGGTGCGCATTGGCCCCTCTGTGAAACGGAAACACCACGCGACTGTCGCAACAGGAAGTGAAAAACATGATTGCCGGACTTAATGTTATTACGGATAACCTGGATTATCTGCTGTGGGGACGTGCGGCAGCCGGTGAGCCTGGCGGGGTATTGCTCTCGTTACTGATGGCCGCTGGCGCGGCGGGACTGGCACTGCCCGGCGGTATTGCCCTCGCCTGCCTGGCCTGGCGTTGTCCGGGTCTCGTACGCAAAGCGCTCTTCCTGTGGGCGGAACTGATTCGCGGTATCCCGTTGATCTTCGTGATTTTCTGGATGTGGTATCTTCTTCCGCTCATCACGGGCGGCGATCTGCCGGGTGCCCTCACCGTAACGCTGGCGCTGGCCTGGTTTACGGCGGCAACGGTTATGCACTCGGTATTGGCCGGGCTGAGTGCATTACCCGGCGGACAGTATGAAGCCGCGTTGACTCAGGGATTTAGCACACAGCAAACCCTGTGGCGTGTACTACTGCCGCAGGTAATACGCAATATTCTGCCGTCTCTGGTGGGGATTTTTATCAGCCTGCTGAAGGATACATCGCTGGCGTTTATTGTGAACGTCCCGGAACTGACCACGGTGGCGGGACAGGTGAACAACCGGGTGCAAATCTACCCGGCAGCTATTTTTATCTTTACAGGGGTGGTCTACTACCTGCTCTGCTGTTCCCTCGAACAGCTTGCAAAACGCTGGCGCATTAACCGGCCAGCGCTTTAACCACCGTTTCCATCGCTTCCGTTGTCAATTCGCTGCGTTTGACGCGCTGGTTCGCCAGCGCGGTACGCAGCACACCGGCAATCACAATATGCTTCGGCTCCTGCCCTAAATCACGCATTTCGAGAACGACCTTACCTACCACCCGGCACATTTCCTGGTACAGCGCTTCGTCTTTGGTCACATTGCCCATTGGCTTCACTCCATTGCTTCAAAAACTCAGCTTAATTGATTCATCGCCCGGATACAAAAAAGAAGCCCGATGAATAAATCACCGGGCTTCATTCACAAAATCAAACAATTAGTTATTTACAGGGATCACCGCGCCTTTGTATTTGGTGCGGATCCAGTCCTGAATCTCTTTAGAGTGCAGCACATTCACCAGCGCAACGATATCTTTCTTCTTCTCATCGCCACGGTGTACGGTAATGATGTTGGCATACGGGTTGTTTTCACCGCTCTCAACTGCAATCGGGTCGTGAACCGGATCCAGACCGGCATCAATCGCGTAGTTGGCGTTGATCACTACCGCAGCACCTTCGTCGTTGTTGTACATCTGCGGCAGCAGAGACGCTTCTACGTTAGGCGTGAACTGCAGCTTCTTCGGGTTCTCGACGATATCGCTGATGCGTGCGGTCACTTTGTCGATGCCCGGCTTCAGCTTGATCACGCCCGCTTTCTCAAAGATGGAGAGAATTCGCCCCTCTTCAGAAACGGCATCGCGCATGATGATTTTGCCGCCTGCCGGCAAATCTTTCAGCGATTTGTATTTTTTGGAGTAGATACCGATTGGCTCAATGTGGATCGCCCCCGCGCTGACAAAATCGTAATCCTTATCGCCAGCGTGATCTTTCAGCACGCTGTTCAGATAAGGGATGTGCTGGAAGTAGTTGGCGTCAATGTCATGCCCCGCCAGCGCCGTGTTTGGCAGAATGTAGTCCTGGAAGGGTTTGATCTCCAGATCGATACCCTGCTTCGCCAGAATCGGCTTCGCCTGCTCCAGAATTTCGGCATGCGGCGTGTTGGACGCCCCCACCGTCAGGGTGTCCGCCCAGGAGGCAAAGCTCAGGGCACTCAGGGTTGCGGCGGCGATCAGTGTCAGTGTTTTTTTCATGATGATGGTTCCTGTGTGTTATTAGAAATTATCTTTTGTCTAACAGTGAAGTAATGACATCGCCGCAGAACTGGATAATGAAAACGATGATCAAAATAGTCACCGTTGCCACCAGCGTGACGTCACCGTGGTTGCGCTGGAATCCTTCCAGATAAGCCAGATTTCCCAAGCCGCCAGCGCCAATCACCCCCGCCATTGCGCTGTAGCTCACCAGCGCAATCAGCGTCACCGTAATACCTGAAACCAATGCAGGTGATGACTCCGGCAGTAAAACCCGAAACACTAAGGTGCTCAGTCGTGCGCCCATCGAGCGCGTTGCTTCTATTACCCCTTTGTCCACCTCACGCAGAGCAATCTCGACCAGACGCGCGTAGAACGGCGCAGCCCCCACAATCAGGGCAGGCAGTGCGGCGTTTGCCCCGAGGATGGTACCGACGACGGTCTTGGTGAACGGGATCAGCAGGACGATCAGAATGATGAACGGGACCGAGCGGAACACGTTCACCACAATCGACATCACGCTATACACCGCACGGTTGTGGAACAAACCACCGCGCGCAGTCAAAAACAGCGCCAGGCCAAGCACAATCCCCAGTACAAAGGTTGCCACGCCGGAGAGTGCGGTCATGTACAGCGTCTCCTGCGTGGCTGCCCACAGTTGATCCCACTTCAGATGCGGAAAAAGATCCTCAGCCATGCTTAATTACCTCGCCTTCAATATCACTGTGCTGCAGATCGGCGAGGATATTGTTCAGTTGCTCATCAGATGCCACCACGTGCACCCAGAGTTGCCCAAAAACACCGTGGGCTGTTTGCGTCATTTTCCCGTGCAGGATGTTAAACGGCAGGCCGTAGCGCAGCGTTAACTCACCCACGATCGGCTTATGCGTGCTGTGTCCGGTGAAGGTCAGCCGGATGACCGTGCCTTCCAGCTCATTCGCCAGCGCCGAATTAAATGTCTCTTCCTCAGCGTACTGGCTGACCTGACGCACGAACTGCCGGGTAATTGGCTGTTGCGGATGGGTAAAGACGTTCAGCACATCCCCCTCTTCCACAACTTTGCCGTTTTCCATCACCGCCACGCGGTCACAGATTTTGCGCACCACGTGCATCTCGTGGGTGATCAGCACAATGGTCAGTTTGAAACGACGGTTAATGTCCAGCAGCAGATCGAGGATCTGATCGGTGGTTTGTGGGTCAAGGGCGGATGTTGCCTCGTCACAAAGCAACACGTCCGGGTTATTCGCCAGCGCGCGGGCAATACCGACGCGCTGCTTTTGCCCGCCGCTCAGCTGGGACGGATACGCATTCTCGCGACCTTTCAGGCCGACCAGCGCCACCAGCTCGGCCACGCGAGCCTTGATGTTGGCTTTAGGCACCCCGGCAATTTGCATCGAAAAAGCGATGTTCTCGTTTACCGTACGCGACCACAGCAGGTTGAAGTGCTGGAACACCATACTGATTTTCAGCCGCGCCTGGCGCAGCGCTTCACCCTTTGCGGCAGAGATGTCTTGTCCATTGATGGTGACGCTGCCAGTGCTGGGTTTTTCCAGACCATTCAGCAGACGGATCAGGGTACTTTTCCCTGCGCCGCTGTAACCAATAATGCCGTAAATTTGTCCCTGTTCTACCGTCAGATTGACGTTATCAACGGCAGTGAGTGCCACCTTTCCGTTATCAAAAACCTTCGAAATATTCCTGAGTACGATCATTCTTATTCGCAATCCGTTCCGCATATAGCGGTTTAGCAGTATGGATGTCCAAATGAGTGTAAACAGGCGATATCAGGTTTTAAATGACCAAAAAGGAATTTGTTATAACCTCAGGAAATAAGAAGCGGCATCACCGGGTTGAAAGCCAATAGACCAATTTCAGCAATGATTATCTGCGGATTGCATATCTCACGGGGCATCTCCGGTGAAAATGGTTATTTTTTCCGCATTTCATGCCGATATAGCCATCCTCACATCCAGAGCACTTTACGTCTCACCATCCTGACATCCGAAATCAGCATGAATATGCTTTTCTGTTCTAAATGACAGTGAATCGTTCTTTATCGGGAATTTTTCATCGCCCTATCATCCCGTCATGACCTCCTGAAAGGAAAACACCATGACGATTTACCATTCCGTCACCGAGCTGATTGGCCAGACGCCGCTTATCCAGTTGCATAAACTCGATACCGGCCCGTGCTCGCTATTTTTGAAGCTGGAAAACCAAAACCCCGGCGGCTCGATTAAAGATCGCGTTGCGCTGTCGATGATTAATGAAGCGGAGCGCAACGGTTTGCTGCTGCCGGGCGGTACCATTATTGAGGCCACGGCGGGAAATACCGGCCTCGGTCTGGCCCTGATTGCCGCCCAGAAAGGATATTCGCTGATCCTGGTGGTGCCGGACAAAATGAGCCGCGAGAAGATTTTCCACCTGCGGGCGCTGGGTGCTCAGGTGGTGCTGACACGTTCCGACGTCAACAAGGGGCATCCGGCCTATTATCAGGATTACGCCCAGCGCCTGGCGGACGAGCTGCCCGGCGCGTTTTACATTGACCAGTTCAATAACGAAGCCAATCCGCTGGCGCACCGCACCACCACGGCACCGGAACTGTATGAACAACTTGGCGGCAACATTGACGCCATTGTGGTCGGCGTGGGTTCCGGCGGAACGCTGGGCGGTCTGCAGGCATGGTTTGCCGAACACTCCCCGCACACGGAATTCGTGCTGGCCGACCCTGCAGGGTCCGTTCTCGCCGACCAGGTGGAAACCGGGCGCTACCACGATGCTGGCTCCTGGCTGGTTGAAGGGATCGGCGAAGACTTTATTCCGCCGCTGGCGCATATCGAAGGGGTGAACCGCGCCTGGCGCATCACCGATCGCGAAGCGTTCACCACCGCACGCGAACTGCTGAAAACGGAAGGTATTCTGGCAGGCTCCTCCAGCGGCACGTTGCTGGCAGCAGCGCTGAAATATTGTCAGGCCCAGACCACGCCAAAACGTGTCGTCACCTTCGCCTGCGACAGCGGGAACAAGTATCTGTCGAAAATGTTCAACGATGACTGGATGCGCCAGCAGGGGCTGATTTCTCGCCCGCAGGCAGGCGATCTCTCTGACTACATTGCCCTGCGCCACGATGAAGGCGCGACCGTCGCCGCCGCCCCGGATGACACGCTTTCCACCGTGCTGGCACGGATGCGTCTGTACGACATCTCTCAGTTACCGGTGCTGGATAACGGCAAGGTCGTGGGCATTATCGATGAATGGGATCTGCTGCGGCACATCGGCGGCGACGGCGATCGTTTCACCCTTCCCGTGACAGCAGCAATGACGCGCCAGGTGGAGTTTCTCGATAAACATGCGCCGGAAAGCGCCCTGACGACCCTTTTCGACCGGGGTCTGGTGGCAGTGATCACCGACCGTGACCGTTTTCTGGGTCTGATTACGCGCAGCGATGTCCTTACCGCCTGGCGCAACCGTCTACCACAATAAAGGAATAAACGATGAAAAACCTGGCAACCCTGAGTGTACACAGCGGTGAATTTAACGATCGTCACGGCGCAGTTATGCCACCAATTTACGCCACCTCGACGTTTGCGCAACCGTCACCGGGAGAACATACCGGCTACGAATATTCCCGCAGCGGCAACCCAACCCGCCATGCGCTGGAAACCGCGATAGCCACGCTGGAAGGTGGCACGCGCGGCTATGCCTTTGCTTCTGGTCTCGCAGCCATTTCTACTGTGCTGGAGCTGCTGGATAAAGACAGTCATATCGTCGCAATTGATGATGTCTATGGCGGAACCTATCGGTTGATTGAAAACGTGCGCAAGCACAGCACTGGCCTGCGGGTCAGTTGGGTTAAACCGGACGATGTCGCGGGACTCGAGGCTGCCATTCGCCCGGATACGCGAATGGTCTGGGTAGAAACACCAACCAACCCGCTGCTTAAGCTGGCGGATCTTGCTGCCATCGCAGAAATCGCCCGTCGCCATAATATTATCAGCGTGGCGGATAACACCTTTGCCTCACCGGTCATTCACCGACCGCTGGAGTTCGGCTTTGATATTGTGGTGCACTCTGCCACCAAATATCTTAACGGCCATTCAGACGTGGTGGCCGGGCTGGCGGTGGTGGGTGATAACAAAGTGCTGGCAGACAAACTGGGCTACCTGCAAAACGCGGTCGGCGGTGTACTGGATCCGTTCAGCAGTTTCCTGACGCTTCGCGGCATCCGTACCCTCGCGCTGCGAGTGGAAAAGCACAGCACCAACGCTCTGGCCGTTGCGCAATGGCTGGAACAGCACCCTCAGGTCGCAAAAGTATTCTATCCGGGACTGGAATCGCACCCGCAGTATTCCCTCGCCCGCACGCAGATGGCATTGCCGGGCGGGATGATCTCGGTGGTGGTGAAAGGTGATGCGCAACGCGCAGCAGAGGTTATCCGCAAACTGAAACTGTTTACCCTCGCCGAAAGCCTGGGGGGTGTGGAAAGTCTGGTGAGCCAGCCTTACAGCATGACCCATGCTTCAATTCCGCTGGAACAACGTCTGGCCAACGGTATTGTGCCGCAGTTGATCCGCCTGTCAGTCGGGATTGAAGATGCAAAAGATCTGATTGCCGACCTCAACCAGGCACTGAAAAATTAAACAAAATGCGGCAGGCAATCGGTCTGCCGCTATAAGATGTCATGATACCTTAACGCCTTGATAACAATCTTGTGTGGATCTTCACAGAATGTTTTTGAAACGCTGTTTTCATTTTCCTTTTGTCTGAAAACCAGCGTATAATGCGCGCCTAATCCCTGGTGAATGGTTTCAGCGCTTGGAATACAAAAAACAACGTACAACTTCTCCTCTCTCTCGTTGGGCTGAAACTCAGGCACACTTTCTTCTGCACGCTCATTTGATGTCACCTATCCTTAGTGCGTGCCATAGCCAATTTCGCAACACAGGTTTGACTCCGCGGCGGTGCGCCCCCGGAGCGAGATTCCCATATCCTTCCCAACTTAAAGACTAAGACTGTCATGAAAAAGACGAAAATTGTTTGCACCATCGGCCCAAAAACCGAATCTGAAGAGATGCTGAGCAAAATGCTGGACGCCGGCATGAACGTTATGCGTCTGAACTTCTCCCACGGCGATTACGCAGAACACGGTCAGCGCATCCAGAACTTGCGCAACGTGATGAGCAAGACCGGTAAAAAAGCCGCGATCCTGCTGGACACCAAAGGCCCGGAAATCCGCACCATTAAACTGGAAGGCGGTAACGACGTTTCTCTGAAAGCAGGCCAGACCTTCACCTTCACCACTGACAAGTCTGTTATCGGCAACAGCGAAATCGTTGCTGTGACCTATGAAGGCTTCACCAGCGATCTGTCCGTCGGTAACACCGTTCTGGTGGACGATGGTCTGATCGGCATGGAAGTGACCGCTATCGAAGGTAAAAACGTTGTTTGTAAAGTACTGAACAACGGCGACCTGGGCGAAAACAAAGGCGTTAACCTGCCAGGCGTTTCCATCGCGCTGCCAGCACTGGCTGAAAAAGACAAACAAGATCTGATTTTCGGTTGCGAACAAGGCGTTGACTTCGTTGCAGCATCCTTCATCCGTAAACGTTCCGACGTGGTTGAAATCCGTGAGCATCTGAAAGCCCACGGCGGCGAGAAGATCCAGATCATCTCCAAAATCGAAAACCAGGAAGGCCTGAACAACTTCGACGAAATCCTCGAAGCGTCTGACGGCATCATGGTTGCACGTGGTGACCTGGGTGTTGAGATCCCGGTTGAAGAAGTGATCTTCGCGCAGAAGATGATGATCGAGAAATGTGTTCGCGCACGTAAAGTGGTTATCACTGCAACGCAGATGCTGGACTCGATGATCAAAAACCCACGTCCAACCCGCGCAGAAGCAGGCGACGTGGCTAACGCCATCCTCGACGGTACTGATGCCGTTATGCTGTCCGGCGAATCCGCGAAGGGTAAATACCCACTGGAAGCGGTGACCATCATGGCGACCATCTGCGAACGTACCGATCGCGTGATGAAAAGCCGTCTGGACTATAACAACGACAGCCGCAAACTGCGCATCACTGAAGCTGTGTGCCGTGGTGCAGTAGAAACCGCTGAGAAGCTGGAAGCGCCACTGATCGTGGTTGCAACCCAGGGTGGTAAATCTGCCCGCGCAGTACGTAAATACTTCCCTGACGCGACCATCCTGGCGCTGACCACCAACGAAACCACTGCTCGTCAGCTGGTACTGAGCAAAGGCGTGGTTCCACACCTGGTGAAAGAGATCGCTTCTACTGATGATTTCTACCGTCTGGGTAAAGAAGTGGCTCTGCAGCTCGTTGAACGCGGCCTGGCACAGAAAGGCGACGTTGTTGTGATGGTTTCGGGTGCCCTGGTTCCATCAGGTACGACCAATACAGCATCTGTTCACGTACTGTAATAATTCCCGAACGAATTATTTTTTGATAAGAAGCGTCCTTCGGGACGCTTTTTTTATTCCTGTCATTAGCCAAATCTATTCAAAAAGCAAATCGGGTTTCTCTATTTAATTGCGAATTATCTAAGATGAATCCGATGAAAAATGCCTTTTTTAACATAGCTTTTTACGCAAAATGGTCTGATTCGATGCTTCTTTGAGCGAACGATCAAAAATAGGCGTATTCCCATCAAAAAAATATTCTCAACATAAAAAACTTTGTGTAATACTTGTAACGCTACATGGAGATTAACTCAATCTAGAGGGTATTAATAATGAATCGTACTAAACTGGTACTGGGCGCGGTAATCCTGGGTTCTACTCTGCTGGCAGGTTGCTCCAGCAACGCTAAAATCGATCAGCTGTCTTCTGACGTTCAGACTCTGAACGCTAAAGTTGACCAGCTGAGCAACGACGTGAACGCAATGCGTTCCGACGTTCAGGCTGCTAAAGACGACGCAGCTCGCGCTAACCAGCGTCTGGACAACCAGGCTACTAAATACCGTAAGTAATAGTACCTGTTAATAAAATGGCGCACATTGTGCGCCATTTTTTTTGTCTGCGTCAAACCGCTACTGCGTGACCTTCTCTCCCCCGCCTTCGGCAACCGCAGCGGACACCCGGCTGTTCTGTACCGACAACACATTATTGCTGGCCGATGTGTCAGTCCCTGCCGACACGGCGACCGGGATCCCCGCCCGACGTGACAAGGCTTTATCAATAAGCGCTTTATCACTACCCGACTGAGAAACAAACGACGCGAAATCGGCGGAATGGGTGATTGGTGTGATCTGTGGGTTTTCCCCCTCAATCTGCGCCAGCGGACGGTGAACTTCAATATAGCGCTTACCATCCGGCTCGACGGAGAACTTCACCGGCTCATTGATAATCTGTACCCGGGTGCCGACGCGCGCCTGCCCGAACAATGCTTTGATATCCGGTGCGTTCATGCGCATGCAACCCGAACTGACCCGTAAACCCACGCTGTCCGGCGCACTGGTACCGTGGATAAGATATTCACCATGCCCCACACCTAAACGCAGCGCAAAACGTCCTAGCGGGTTATTTGGCCCTGCCGGTACAACTGGCGGCAATTTAATTCCCTGCTCCAGAGAGCGCGCTCTGATGCCTGGTGTTGGTGTCCAGGTTGGATTCGGGATTTTCTGGCTTACGTGGGTGATCGTCACCGGGGTTTCCAGCCCCTGCTTCCCTATACCGAGCGGAAAGACCTGAACAATCTTTTCCCCCGGCGGGAAGTAATAGAGCCGGAGCTCAGCCAGGTTCACGACAATACCCTCACGCGGCGTGTCCGGCAGCAGCATCTGGGATGGAATGATGATAGTGGTGCCCGGGGCAGGATCCACCGGCGCAATGGTATTATTTGTTTCCAGGATAAGTTGTGCTGCAGTATTAAACCGACGGGCAATAGTCTGCAGTTTATTGTCTCCTTCCTGAATCGTGTAGGTTTGGTTTTGCCCAATCAGGCGGCTGCCCGCTGGCGGCAATGGATAGTCCACCGCCCAGGCTGAATTAAGAGCACCGAGAGAACTGAGGAGTAATAGAGTTATTAGAGACGCGCGCTTCATGCTGAGATTCCTTATTCACTGGCAGAATGCCAGAAAGCTGAAAAACCAGCGAGGCGGGAGCCACCTCGCGAAACAGAATGAATGCTGTCCTGTAAGTCTAGCTAATGATTGCAGCTTTGGAGCGAATTGCGCGAATCATCGCTTCCAGCCCCTGGGAACGGGATGGGGTAAGGTGTTGCGTCAGCGCCATTTTTTCAAACCAGGGGCGGACATCAAACGCGACAATGTCCTGTGCCGACATCTGGTGATACAGAATGAACACGATGGCGATAAGCCCTTTCACAATCGCCGCGTCGCTGTCGCCCTGTAGCTCAATGACGCCATCGTTATTCGTCTGCATTATGATCCACACCTGGCTCTGGCAGCCCTGGATCATATTCTCCGGGTTATGTGCCTCTTCGCTGAGCGTCGGCAAACGCTGCCCCAGCTCAATAATATAGAGATACTTTTCTTCCCAGTTTGCGCAACGACTGAAGTTACGCAGCAATTTATCTTTATCCGGCAACGCTGCCATCTTGTGCCTCTCCGTTAGCCCAGCAACTGGTGAATGCGTTTTAGCCCCGCCACCAGCCTGTCGACCTCTTCCATTGTGTTATACATCACCAACGATGCACGGCACATCGCCGGAACCTGGTAAAACGCCATCAGCGGCATGGCGCAGTGATGTCCGGTACGTACCGCAACGCCGTAGTTATCGAGGAAGCTGCCCACATCAAAGGCATGGTGTTTCCCGAGATTAAACGCGATTACGCCCTGTCGGGTGGCTGGGCCATACAGGGTCAAATCTGGCACGCTGGCAAGCTCCTGCAGCGCGTAGTGCATCAGCAGCTGTTCATACTCCTGAATGGCGTCAAGGCCAACAGACGAGATATAAGCAATGGCCGCCCCCAGCCCGATAATACCGCCCGTGTTCGGCGTACCCGCCTCAAAACGCCACGGCGCACGTGCGTAAGTCGTCCCCTCCGACAGGCTGACGGTGGCAATCATTGAACCGCCTCCTTCCCACGGCGGCATAGCCTGCAGGATAGCGTCCTTAACATACAGCACGCCGATCCCCGTCGGCCCATAAAGCTTATGGCCGGAGAAGACGTAGAAATCGCAATCCAGCGCTTGCACGTCCACCGCGTGGTGCATCACTGCCTGTGCGCCATCAATCAGCACTTTCGCACCGGCCTGGTGGGCTTTTTCGATAATCTCTGCCACCGGGTTTTCAGTCCCCAGCACGTTTGAAACCTGGGTAACGGCCACCAGCCGGGTACGCACGTCGAGCAACACATCCAGCTGTTCCAGCTTTAACGTTCCGTCTTCGTTCAGTGGGATCACCCGCAGCTGTGCGCCAACACGCTCACACAGCATCTGCCAGGGAACGATATTGGCATGGTGCTCCATCTGGGTGATGATGATGTTATCGCCCGCGTGAACCTGTGCGTTGCCCCAGCTGTTGGCGACCAGGTTGATCCCTTCGGTTGTACCCCGCACAAACACCAGCTCTTCCGGCGAGCGGGCGTTAAGGAAGGCGGCAATTTGGGTACGCACGTTCTCCATACGCTGGGTCGCCTCTGCGCTCAGCGTATGAATACCGCGATGCACGGCGGCGTAGCCGTGGCGGTAGAACTCGGCCTCCGCATCCACCACCTGATTCGGTTTCTGCGCGCTGGCCGCACTGTCGAGATAGGCCAGCGGCAAACCGTTCACTTCACGGGTCAGCACCGGAAAATCTGCCCGTACTTTCTCTACGGGGAAACTCATACTTCGCCTCCAGGCAGACGCTGGCCAATACGCGTCAGCACCTGCTGTTTAAGTGCGCCATCGGAGAGCGCTTCCGTCAGTTCTGCGGCAAACGCATAGATGATCATCTTCTGCGCCGCCTGCTTGTCGATACCCCGGGAACGCAGATAGAACATCTGTTCGTCGTCAATCCGCCCAACCGTTGCGCCGTGGCTACACTTCACGTCGTCGGCATAGATCTCCAGCTGCGGTTTGGTATCCACTTCTGCCAGACGCCCCAACAGAAGATTGTTGTTGGTCATCTGCCCGTCAGTTTTGATGGCGTGCTGCGCCACGTTAATCAGGCCATTAAACACCGCGCGCCCTTTATCGCTGACGATGGTTTTATGCAGCTGACGGCTGTTGCAGTAGCCTTTGTTGTGCTCAAGCCAGGTACGCGTGTCACACACTTCCGATTTGACCGGCATTGCCAGGCTGTTGATACGCAGCGTCGTATTTTCACCGTTGAGCTGCGTGCTGGTGTTGTGGCGCAGCACGCCCCCACCCAGCAGGAAACTGTGGCTGTATGCGGTGGCATCTGGCCCCAGCAACAGATCGTTATGGGCAAAGTGGTGGCTTGCCGGGTTTTCAAACGCCAGCTTGATGTGGTGAAGATGCGCACTGGCGGCCACGTCCATCGTCAGCCTTGTACCGGTAAAATGACGAATAGCATTGAGGCTGGCGTAATGCTCAATCACCGTCGCCTCGGCTCCCTCCGCCAGCTCAAGATGGTGGCGATAGTGCGCGGTGTTGATCTCCTCGCCGTCCAGCCCCTGAGTGATATGCATCAGCAACAGCGGTTTTTCCGGGCGCTGGTTACGCCTCACGCGGATATGCGTCACAGACTGCGCCAGGCTTTCGGTAAGGTGCAGGAAGACCTCCGGCTGCACCGGTGCAGACAGGTGCTGGCGTTCGTCATTCACGACGACGTCAAAACCGCTGTGTTGTGTCTCGTCGCTCAGTTCCGGGCGGAACACACCGTCGACAAAGACCAGACGTACCGCATCCACGCTCAGCGCCAGCGCATCACGCACGGAGGCACTGACATCCGCCAGACGCGTCACAAACTGAGCGTTCAGCAGGCCTTCAAGCGGCGTGTATTTCCAGTCTTCATGCTTACGCGTGGGCAGGCCCAGACGCAGCATCTGCTGCAGATGCTGTTGCGCCTGTTCGGATCGCGTTTCACCCTGCGCTTCAAACAAGCGGTGCCATTGCTGGAGTGCATTACTGCTGTTCGGTAAGCCAGCCATAGCCCTGCTCCTCCAGTTGTTTAACCAGCGTGAAATCGCCGGATTTCACAATACGCCCCTGGTAAAGCACATGAACGTAGTCTGGTTTGATGTAGTCAAGAATACGCTGGTAGTGGGTGACGATAATGAACGACCGTTTGCCGTCGCGCAGGGAGTTAACACCATCCGCAACTATTTTCAGGGCGTCGATATCCAGACCAGAGTCAGTCTCATCAAGAATGCACAGTTCCGGCTCCAGCACCGCCATTTGCAGAATATCGTTGCGCTTTTTCTCACCGCCGGAGAAACCGACGTTGACCGAGCGGGTCAGCAGATCTTCCGGCATTTTCAGCAGCTTGATCTTCTCTTCCATCAAATCCTGGAAGTCAAAGCGATCCAGCGCTTCCAGACCGCGATATTTGCGCACCGCATTCAGCGCCGTTTGCAGAAAGAACTGGTTACTGACGCCTGGAATTTCTACCGGATACTGGAAGGCCATAAAAATGCCCTCTCCCGCCCGGTCTTCCGGGGACATATCCAGCAGATCTTTACCGTTAAACTCGACTGACCCGTTTGTCACTTCGTAATCTTCACGTCCTGCCAGCGTCGCCGAAAGCGTACTTTTCCCGGACCCATTTGGCCCCATAATGGCGTGAACTTCACCCGGCTTGACGTCAAAATTGAGGCCACGCAGGATCTCTTTATCTTCCACACTGACCTGTAACTCTTTAATACTTAACATGTGCTTTCCTTAACCGACGCTGTGTTCAAGACTAATGGCGAGGAGTTTCTGAGCTTCAACGGCAAATTCCAGCGGCAGTTCAGAGAACACATCCTTACAGAAGCCGTTCACAATCATAGAGATGGCATCTTCTTCGCTGATCCCGCGCTGCAGGCAGTAGAAGAGCTGGTCTTCTCCAATACGCGACGTCGTCGCTTCGTGTTCAAGCTGGGCACTGTTGTTACGGCACTCCACATACGGGAAGGTATGTGCGCCGCAGTCTGCGCCAATCAGCATGGAGTCACACTGGGTAAAGTTACGGGCATTGGTCGCCGTCGGCATGATTTTGACCAGCCCGCGATAGCTGTTCTGGCTATGTCCTGCGGAAATGCCTTTTGAGATGATGGTCGACCGGGTGTTTTTACCGATGTGGATCATCTTGGTGCCGGTATCCGCCTGTTGATAGCCGCTGGTCAGCGCCACCGAGTAAAATTCACCGATGGAGTTATCCCCGCGCAGAATGCAGCTCGGGTATTTCCAGGTGATGGCAGAGCCGGTTTCCGACTGGGTCCAGGACATTTTGCTGTTTTCACCTTCACACAACGCTCGCTTGGTGACGAAGTTCAAAATGCCGCCCGTGTTGCCATCACCAGGGAACCAGTTTTGCACCGTGGAATATTTCACCTCGGCATCTTTATGAATGATGACTTCGACCACCGCCGCGTGAAGCTGGTAGCTGTCACGAACCGGGGCAGAACACCCTTCGATGTAGCTGACGTAGCTGCCTTCGTCCGCCACCAGGATGGTGCGTTCGAACTGACCGGTTTTTTCAGCATTAATGCGGAAATAGGTCGACAGCTCCATCGGGCAGCGCACGCCTTTTGGCACATAGATGAAGGTGCCATCAGAGGCCACCGCCGCGTTGAGTGCGGCAAAGAAATTATCGTTACCCGGCACGACGGTCCCGAGGTACTTTTTCACCAGATCAGGGTGATCGTGGATAGCTTCACCGAAGGAACAGAAAATGATGCCCTGTTCTGCCAGCTTCTCGCGATACGTGGTCGCCACCGACACGGAGTCAAAAATGGCATCCACCGCCACCTCTTTACCTTCACGAACCGGTACGCCGAGCTGATTAAACGCCTCTTCCACCTCTTTGCTCAGGAAGCTGTTTTCCGCCCCGGTTTGCTGTACCACACCGGGCTGTGAGGCGCAGGTATCATCACAACTGCCGCAGGATGGCGCGGAGTAGTAGCTATAGTCCTGGTAATTCAGCTTGTCATAGTGCGCTTTCAGCCAGTGCGGCTCTTCCATCTCCAGCCAGGCACGGAAGGCATTCAGGCGGAATTCAAGCATCCACTCCGGCTCGTGGCGCTTGGCGGAAATCGCCCGCACGACATCTTCGTTAATGCCTTTCGCCAGTTCATCGGTCTGCAGCTGCGTGAAGAACCCCTCTTTGTAGTTAAGGTGTCCGCCGCTCCAGGTGTTCACATCATCAGTTGCTTCAGTATTACGAGACATAGCACCGCCTATACCCCAAAGCTTTCGCCGCAGCCGCATTCATTCTGGGCTTTCGGGTTATGAAATTTGAATAACTGGTTTAAGCCTTCGCGTACGTAATCCACTTCGGTGCCATCAATAAATGGCATCGCCTGGAGTGCGACGTACAATCTGGCTCCTTCGGTTTCAAAGACCAGATCGTCTTTCTCCGCCTGAGTGACGGTATCCAGCACATACCCAAAGCCCGCGCAGCCGGTTTGCTTAACACCTAAACGCAATCCCAGAATGTCTGGATTTTTCGCCACCAGCTCGTGGATATGCGCCGCAGCCGCTGGCGTTAGCGTTAAGCCGCGCCAGGCAAAGTCGGCAGGATTGAAGGTTTCTGAATGCAGTTCCATAGTTCCACCTCATCTGTTGAGCCACCAGGGCATAACATCATGTTAGTGATAACGATTATCACTTCAACCCCTTGCGAGCAGGGGCTTTCGGCTAAATCGCCCTTTCTGGCTGCTTTTATTAAGCATAGACCCTGTCAGGCGAAGCTGACGGGATGGATTTAATTGTTCAATGCATTGATAAATAATGCATTTATCAACAGAGATCGCCGAGGTCAGATGCAAATTAAAATATGCATCGGAAATGCCTATTTTTAAGATAGATTTTGAGACACCTGCGAACGTGTCATCGTCAATTCTGACGAGCAGTCTGACGACGACACCCTCCCGCCACAGATAACCCCTTATAAAACAAGAAAAGAAAATTTGGCACGTATCCTGCTTACTTGCGTTTACGGGACTGGGTTACCCAGTTAACTATCGCTTCATTTCTTAACAGGTCTGTTATTGATGAAAAAAATCGCAAGCGTCTGCCCCTATTGTGGTGCGGGCTGCAAATTAAATCTTGTCGTTGAAAATAACCGTATTCTCCGTGCCGAAGCAGCAGAGGGCGTGACAAACCAGGGAACCCTGTGTCTGAAAGGCTTTTACGGCTGGGATTTTCTCAACGATACCCGCCTGCTCACCCCCCGCCTGACGCAACCGATGATCCGCTACCACAAAGGCGAAGCATTCACACCCGTCACCTGGGAAGAGGCTATCCGCTATACCGCCCACAGGCTCAACGCCATCAAAACAGAGTTTGGCCCACGCTCAATTATGACCACCGGCTCCTCCAGAGGGACAGGTAATGAAACAAACTATGTGATGCAAAAATTTGCCCGCGCGGTGCTTAACACCAATAACGTGGATTGCTGCGCCCGCGTCTGCCACGGCCCTTCCGTTGCGGGTCTGCAGGAAACACTTGGTAATGGCGCGATGAGTAATTCAATAAACGATATTGAAAACTCAAAATGCCTGCTGGTATTTGGCTACAACTGCGCAGATTCTCACCCCATCGTCGCCCGGCGCGTGCTGAAAGCCCGTGAGAATGGCGCAAAAATCATAGTTTGCGATCCGCGACGTATTGAAACCGCCCGCATTGCCGATCAGCATCTGCAGCTGAAAAACGGCAGCAATATGGCGCTGGTCAATGCCTTTGGCTACGTGCTGCTGGAAGAAGAGTTGTACGACAAAAACTACGTCGCACGTTTCACTGAGGGGCTTGAGGCCTACCGGCAGACAATTAAAGATTATGCTCCCGAGAACGTCGAACACCTGACCGGTATTCCGGCCCGCGACATTCGCCAGGCGATGCGTACGTTCGCGGCGGCACCTTCCGCCACCGTTATGTGGGGCATGGGCGTTACGCAGTTTGGCCAGGCCGTGGATGTGGTAAAAGGCCTCTCCAGCCTGGCGCTGCTGACCGGTAACCTGGGACGTCCAGCGGTAGGCGTCGGGCCTGTGCGCGGGCAGAATAATGTACAGGGAGCGTGTGACATGGGCGTTTTGCCCAACATGTTCCCCGGCTATCAGGACGTGACCGACCCGGCGGTCAGGCAGAAATTTGCCGATGCCTGGGGAATAGACGTGAACAAGATGGACGATCGCATCGGAACACGCATCACCGAAGTCCCGCACCTTGCGCTGGAAGGTAAGGTCAAAGCCTATTACATCATGGGGGAAGATCCGCTTCAGACCGAAGCCGATCTGGGCCTGGTACGCAGCGGTTTCGGGGCGCTCGATTTTGTGGTCGTACAGGATATCTTCATGACCAAGACCGCTGAAGTGGCGGACGTACTGCTCCCGGCGACCTCCTGGGGCGAACATGGCGGTGTCTTTACCTGTGCCGATCGCGGCTTCCAGCGTTTCGGGAAAGCGATTGAGGCCAGCGGTAACGTGAAGCGCGACTGGGAAATCATCAGCCTGTTGGCAACGGAGATGGGCTACCCGATGCATTACGAATCTAACCAGCAGATCTGGGATGAAATGCGCGAGCTGTGCCCGCTGTTCTACGGCGTGACGTATGAAAAAATGGGTGAGATGGGCCATGTTCAGTGGCCGTGTCCAACGCTCGACCATCCAGGTACCCCGTATTTATACAAAGACAATCAGTTCGACACGCCTTCCGGCAAAGGCCAGCTCTTTGCCGCCACCTGGCGCGCTCCGGCTGAGACGCCGGATGAAGACTATCCGCTGGTGCTCTGCACGGTGCGCGAAGTTGGACACTACTCCTGCCGGTCAATGACCGGAAACTGTGCCGCGCTACAAAGCCTGGCCGACGAACCGGGCCGGGTACAGATGAACCCAGCCGATGCGAACAAACTGGGCATTGCTGACGGTCAGCTGGTGTGGGTGCGCTCACGTCGTGGCAAAGTCATCACGCGTGCCAGCATCAGTGAACGCATCAACGTCGGTGCGGTCTATATGACTTATCAATGGTGGATTGGTGCCTGTAACGAACTGACACAGGATAATCTCGACCCAATCTCCAAAACGCCGGAAACAAAATACTGTGCGGTTCAACTGGAGGCGATCGAAGACCAGCGCTGGGCGGAGGACTTTGCGGCCTCAGCGTATCAAACCATGAAGACGCGGTTGATCAGTGCGGTGAATATCTGATGGCACTGCCGGGTAAGGTATAACGCTTACCCGGCAACACTGCTCTACTCCAGCCCCTTCTCTTTTGCTTCCACCTCGCGATACCAGCGCGGATGGTGTTTCTTCGCCCAGCGACGGCTGACCTTACCTTCAATCATTCCCTTGATCGATCCTTTTACCCAAAACGCCATATACACATGAATAAGGATGGCGTGGATCAGAATGATGGCGGCGGTTGCGTGGATCAGTAAGCTCCAGCGCACCATCTTCACTGGGAAATGGTGGGCAAAATAAGGCCGCCAGATAATCACCCCGGTCGCCAGCAACACGAAGATCATACTCATGATGCTCCAGAACATCATTTTCTGCCCGGCATTGTACTTACCAACATCCGCCACCTTATGCTCATTGCCTTTCAGCACCTCAACAATCCCCTTCACCCAGGGAATATCCTGTTTATCCGGGATGTTGTGATGTACGAAACGCACAAACATAAACATCAGCGCAAAGAAGATCAGCACGCCAAAAAAAGGATGCAGAATACGCCCCATCTGCGGCGTGCCGAAGGTTTCGGTTAGCCATTGCAGCGTCGGGAAAAAGAGCGCAATACCGGAGAGGGCAACCAGAAAGAAGCAGATCACCACCGTCCAGTGGCAGGCACGGTCGATAAACGTCGTGCGCTGGATCATGATACGTTTACTCATGGTCGTTCTCCTCTTCGTCGTCATCCGTCTCCTTGTTTGGCCCCACACCGATGTAGTGATAAACCAGCCCGGCAAAAGTAGCGATAAAACCAGCGGCAGAAAGCGGTTTGAGTACTCCTTTCCACAGATTAACCGGCACATCAATTTTCGGTTCAGCTGGCAGGTTGTGATACAGCTCAGGCTGGTCGGCGTGGTGCAGCACATACATCACGTGAGTCCCGCCCACACCCTGCGGGTTATAGACCCCCGCCTGACCATAACCGCGTTTTTTCAACTGCACCACGCGGGATTCGCCCAGCTCCAGCATCTCTTTTTTGGTACCGAAATGAATAGCCCCCGTCGGACAAGTTTTAACGCAGGCAGGCTCCTGCCCGACGCTGACCCGGTCGACACAAAGGGTGCATTTGTAGACGCGGTTATCATCCGGATTAAGACGCGGAATATTGAATGGACAGCCCGCGATGCAGTAGCCGCAGCCAATACAGTGTTCCGACTGGAAATCGACAATCCCGTTGGCATACTGAATAATTGCCCCCGCAGACGGACAGGCTTTCAGACAACCCGGTTCGGCACAGTGCATACAGCCGTCCTTGCGGATCAACCACTCCAGTTTGTCGTTTTGCGTGGTTTCGCTAAAGCGCATTACCGTCCAGGATTTGGCGCTCAAATCCATCGGGTTATCATAGACCCCCTCGCAGTAACCCACCTCATCGCGGATATCGTTCCATTCCGAACAGGCCACCTGACACCCCTTACAACCAATGCAGATGGACACATCGATGAGCTTTGCCACTTCCGCTTTGAAATCGCGAGCCCGCGGCGGAGGCGTCAGACCGTTGGTTGCCGAGCGTTTGATAATATCTTGTGATTGCATGGACATACGCAGGTTCCCTTACGCCTTCTCAATGTTGACTAAGAACGCCTTGTACTCTGGCGTTTGTGAGTTAGCGTCACCCACCGATGGCGTCAGCGTATTGGCAAGGAAGCCTTTGCGGGTTGCACCTTCAAAGCCCCAGTGACACGGAATACCAATGGTGTTGACCTTGCGGCCATCAATGGTCAAGGTTTGCAGGCGTTTGGTCACCACCGCTTTGGCTTTGATAAAACCACGTTTCGAGGTCACCTTCACCGTATCTCCTGCCGTAATGCCTTTCTCATGTGCCAGACTCTCCCCGATCTCGATAAACTGATCCGGCTGGGCGATGGCGTTAAGTCGTGCATGCTTGGTCCAGTGGCGAAACAGCTCGGTAATCGAGTAGGTTGTCGCAACATAGGGAAACGCATCTGCTTTGCCCATATTGGCAATATCGTCTTTAAACACGCGGGCTACCGGGCTGGAGATAACATCCGGGTGCAACGGGTTTGTTCCAATCGGTGATTCAATCGGTTCGTAGTGTTCCGGGAACGGTCCATCGTTCATTTTGTCGATGGAGAAGAGCCGCGCTACGCCCTCCGGGTTCATGATAAATGGCCCGACATTGCTACCCGGTGCAGAGGCGTTGTAATCCGCCACATCCATTCCGGACCACTTTTTGCCGTCCCAGTGCAATAAGGCACGCTCTGCATCCCACGGTTTTCCCTGAGGGTCGGCCGACGCGCGGTTATAGAGAATGCGACGGTTAGCTGGCCACGACCATGCCCATCCCGGTGTGCAGCCCAGCCCGTACGGATCGCTGTTATCACGATTCGCCATCTGGTTACCCAGCTCCGTCCAACTACCGCAGTAAACCCAGCAGAAGCTGCTGGTTGAACCATCATCACGCAGCTGGGCAAAGCTGCTGAGCTGCTGACCCTTCTTCGCGATTGGCTGACCTTCATCATCAAACAGATCCACCAGCGCGACACCGTTGGCCTCACGGGCAATCTCTTCAGGATGCGGATCGCGCGGATTCTTATACGCCCAGGACATACTCAGCACCGGTTCCGGGTTCGCCCCGCCTTCCTGCTGGTACAGTTCACGCAGACGCGTAAACAGGCGGCCCAGAATTTTGCCATCATGCATCGCTTCGCCTGGTGGCTCAGCTGCAGCCCAGTGCCACTGTAGCCAACGGCCTGAGTTGGCGATTGAGCCATCTTCCTCCGCGAAGCACGACGACGGCAGACGGAAAACTTCGGTCTGGATATCCGCGGGGTTGACGTCGTTCATCTCCCCGTGATGCTGCCAGAAGGTTGATGACTCGGTGACCAGCGGATCAATAATCACCATGTATTTCAGCTTTGCCAGCGCGCGGGAAGATTTGTTCTTATCCGGGAATGCCGCCAGCGGGTTAAAGCCCTGTACGATATAACCGTTGATTTTGCCTTCCAGCATCAGCTCTGCCTGGGTCATCACGTCGTAGAGACGATCCCACTTCGGCAGCCAGTCATAGCCCCAGTTATTTTCAGCCGTTGCGCGATCGCCCCAGAAGCTTTTCATCATGCTGACGAAGAACTTCGGCGTGTTTTGCCAGTAGTTCACTTCGTTAAGGCCTAACGATGGGGGCGTAATCTGGGAAATATAGGTCTGATAGTCCGGCTGTTTTTCCGACGGCAGCGGCATGTATCCCGGAAGGTTAGTTGAGAGCAAACCGAGATCGGTATAGCCCTGAATATTGGAGTGTCCGCGCAGGGCATTCACGCCACCACCCGCCATACCAATATTGCCGAGCAACAGCTGTAACATGCCCGCCGCACGAATAATCTGCGCCCCGGCAGAGTGGTGCGTCCAGCCCAGTGCATAGAGGATGGTTGCAGTGCGATCCGGTACGCTGGTACTGGCGAGGATCTCACAGATGCGGGTGAAGTCAGCAACAGAAGTGCCGCACAGACGGTTGACCATTTCCGGCGTGTAGCGGTCAACGTGTGTTTTCAGCAAGTTCCAGACGCAACGGGGATCGCTGAGCGTTTCATCACGCCGGGCATTCCCCTGCGCGTCCAGCTGATAGAACCAGCTCGATTTATCATACTGGCGCTTGCTCGCGTCATATCCACTGAACAACCCGTCGTGAAAAGTATAATCCTCGCGGATCAGCAGGCTGGCATTCGTATAAGCGCGGACATAGTCGTGCTGAACGGTATCGTGCGCAATCAGATAGCGGATAACCCCCAGCAGAAAGGCGGTGTCTGAACCTGCACGGATTGGGGCGTAAAGGTCGGCGACAGCAGCACTGCGGTTGAAGCGCGGATCGACCACCACCACCGTGGCATCGTTTTTTGTTTGTGCTTCAACGACCCACTTAAAACCTACCGGGTGCGCTTCAGCGGCGTTTCCGCCCATCACCAACACCACATTGGCGTTTTTGATATCCACCCAGTTGTTGGTCATCGCACCGCGACCAAAGGTTGGTGCCAGTGCCGCCACGGTTGGCCCATGACACAAACGCGCCTGACAGTCGATGGCGACCATCCCCAGTGCGCGGGTGAACTTACCGTCGAGGATCCCAGTTTCGTTACTCGCTGCCGATGAGCAAAGCATCCCGGTGGTGCTCCAGCGGTTGACCGTCAGCCCCTGGGCATTTTTCTCAATAAAATTCGCATCGCGATCCGTCTTCATCAGCCGGGCGATGCGCTCGATTGCATCATCCCAGGAAATACGCTGCCATTTATCCGAACCCGGCGCACGGTATTCAGGGTAAAGCAGACGGTTATCGCTATGAATATAGTCCAGTACCCCGGCCCCTTTTGGACACAACGAACCGCGGCTCACCGGATGATCAGGATCCCCTTCAACGTGATAAATACTTTCCCTGACGTTTTTGGCGGTATCGCCGAGGCTGTACATGATCATGCCGCAACCTACTGAACAATAGGTACAGTTATTACGCGTCTCTTTTGCTTTTAAAAGTTTGTATTGACGTGTTTCTGCCTGTGCAGAAAACGATGATAAAAATCCGAGTGATGCGACAGTTGTTCCTGCCATACCCCCCGCGCAGATCTTGAAGAACTGCCTCCGGCTAAGCTCCATTTTTCCTCCAGCTTAAACTTAAGACATGAAAAGGGACAGAGATTATAGGGGTATTGTGTCTGATAAACCATTATCCATTTGTGGTTATAAGACCCTGATAAATGAGAGGGCGCATTCCTGTCAAATTCGGGACATTCTAAGGATGCATGTTGATGCATGCTGCTCTGTCTCTCATTTTCACGAAAAATTAAATTGTCTGCTTAGACAGCATCGATAAAGCCATTTACGACTTATACCAGTACTTAAATCGTAAATGCTTAAAGAGATATTTTTCTTAACAGGATACCTGGTATTATTTTTTTACTGGTTTCTGTTGAAGTTACTAAGAATAAAATATACGGACAGTCATTATGATGAATATCATAATAAAATTTATAACCAACAACTATTTAGAGAATACGTGGTGAATTGATTGCAATCCCAGTGATAGTGTACAAAAAAGGCCGCAAGCGCGGCCTTTTCTTCAGGTATTAATGGACGTGAACGCCCAACCGCCAGGCAAAGTAGATCTCTTCTTTGAGTTCATTTGAAGAGAGCGCCAGCAAATCAGCAAACTCCAGCTCAAGCTGCTTCAGCTTTTTCAGGTACTGCGCCGGAGACAGGTTGCTTTTATCGCGACGTATATATTCAATTGCCAGTTGTGTTGGGGTTATTTCAGTATCCATGATGTCCTCGCTTATGTACAAAACCTGACCAGTATATCACAGTCAACCGCCTGGTTTTTGACCAAATGCAAAACATCGGGCAACTTTACACAACCGCCGTCGTCAGGCGCGACGAACAGCACAGACGTTCCTGCTCATCGAGAATGTCTATCTGCCACACCTGATGACGTCTCCCGGCGTGGAGGGCGCGGCAGATCCCCCGCACTCGCCCACTGCGCACGGAACGAATATGGTTAGCATTAACTTCCAGTCCGACAACGTTTTGCTCGCCTTCGGTGCAGAGATACCCTGCCACCGACCCCAGCGTTTCGGCCAGCACGACGGACGCGCCACCGTGCAGTAAGCCAAACGGTTGATGGGTACGGCTATCGACCGGCATGGTGGCTTCCAGCTCATTCTCACCAATGCGGGTAAACTGGATATCCAGCAAACCCACCATATTACCTTCGCTCATGGCATTCAGTGCCTGTAGCGTCACTGCTCGTTTCCAGACCATCCGATAATCTCCAGTAAAGCCTGTAATGGATGGCGCACGCCGTTACCTTCGACACGTTTTACCTGGCTGCGGCACGAGTAGCCCGTCGCCAGACAACGATTTCGCGGTAAGCGCTGCATCGCCTGATGCCACGACAACTCGTAGATCCCCAACGACGTTGCATGGTTTTTCACTTCATGCCCGTAAGTACCGGCCATACCGCAGCAGCCGGCGCTGACGTTCTCCAGTTTCGCGCCAAAACGGGCGAAAATAGAGGCCCACTGGGCAGGAGCCCCTGGCAAAGCGGTCACTTCGGTACAGTGGCCAAAAAGATACCATGACTCACCGCGCACATCTGCCGTGGTCATCCCCTGTAGTGCGGCTGGTAGCCATTCGTGCACCAGCATGACGTGGAAATCGCCGCGTTTTTCGCCCAGCGTCTGTTTGTACTCATCCCGGTAGCACAGCACCAGCGCCGGATCGACACCGACCATTGGCATGCCCAGTTGCGCAACACGATTTAAGAAATCTGCGGTTTTCCGGGCCGTTTTGGCAAAGCGGGTCAGGAAACCTTTAATGTGCTGCGCCTTGCCGTTTGGCGAGAACGGCAGCACCACTGGCTGATAATCCAGCTTTTCAGCCAGGCGTACAAAGTCAGCCACCACCTGAGCATCGTAGTAACTGGTAAACGGATCCTGCACCACCAGCACCACGCGGGCTTTCTGCTCCGGGCTTAACGCTTCAAGTTGCTCCAGCGTCATGTTCGCCGAGCGGTGTCCAACCAGCTGGCGTTGCAAGGATGGCGTCGACAACAGCGGCAGATCCACCATCCCGATATGTTTTTCGGAGAGCTTGCGCACCAGCGGCTGATTGATAAAGAAGTTAAAGGTCTTCGGCGCTCTCGCCATCAGCGGCGCGTAGCTTTCCACTGTTGCCACCAGGTGGTCACGCATCGGGCGCAGATAGCGCGTGTGGTAAAGCTGCAGGAAGCGGGAACGGAACTCCGGCACGTCGATTTTAATTGGGCACTGGGTCGAACACGCCTTACAGGCCAGGCAGCCGGACATTGCCTCTTTCACTTCATGCGAGAAGTCATACTCGCCCTTGCTTGCATGCCAGCTGTTGCGGGTACGTTCGATAAGCGAACGCAGGCTGGCACCTTTCTCCGGCAGTTCCTGCTCCAGTTTCAGTGGATCCACCCCACGATCGGCCAACAAACGCAGCCATTCGCGCACCAGCGTTGCTCGCCCCTTTGGGGAGTGAATGCGGTTGCTGGTCATTTTCATCGACGGGCACATCGGGCTTTTCACGTCAAAGTTAAAGCACAGGCCGTTGCCATTACACTCCATTGCACCGCGCCAGGAGGTGCGTACCGCAACCGGAATTTGTCTGTCCCAGGTGCCGCGTTTGACGGAATCCACCCGTAACATCGGCGCGTCAACCCCCTCTGGCGGGCAAATTTTTCCCGGGTTGAGGCGGTTATCAGGGTCGAATACCGCTTTGACCTTGCGCAGCTCACCGTAGAGTTGTTCACCGAAGAAAGCCGGGCTGTACTCCGCACGGAACCCCTTACCGTGTTCACCCCACAGCAGACCGCCATATTTGGCGGTCAGGGCCACGACATCGTCGGAGATTGCTTTCATCAGCATCTCCTGCTGGGGGTCACACATGTCCAGTGCCGGACGCACATGCAGTACCCCGGCGTCGACGTGTCCGAACATGCCATAGCTCAGGCCGTGGCTGTCCAGCAGTGCGCGAAACTCAACGATATAATCCGCCAGATGCTCCGGTGGTACGCAGGTGTCTTCGGCAAAGGGAATGGGTTTGGCGGCACCTTTGGCGTTGCCAAGCAGCCCCACCGCTTTTTTACGCATCGCGTAGATACGTTCAATGCCGGAGAGATCGTTACAGAGCTGCCAGCCAATCACCCCGCCCTCGCCCCGGGCGATGAGCTCGTCCAGCCTCTGACAAAGCATCGTCACCTGACTTTCGATCAGTTCGGCATCATCACCCGCAAATTCAACAATATTCAGGCCGAGCATCTCTTTATCCGGCACATCGGTGATCAGCTCGCTCACGGAGTGCCAGACGATATCTTCCCGGGCCAGATTCAGCACTTTGGAGTCGACGGTTTCCACCGACAACGCCCGCGCCTCCACCATAAACGGCGCATTGCGCAGTGCGGAGTCGAAAGAGTTGTATTTGACGTTCACCAGGCGGCGCACCTTCGGCAAGCGGGTGATATCCAGACGCGCCTCGGTGATAAACGCCAGTGTCCCTTCGGAGCCGGTCAGCACGCGGGTCAAATCAAACTGGCTCAAATCATCATTAAAAACATGACGCAGGTCGTAACCTGTTAAGAAGCGGTTCAGTTTTGGGAATTTATCGAGGATCAGCTGGCGGTTATCGCGACAGCGTTCCAGTACGGTGCGATAAATTCGCCCGCTCGTGGTGTTCTCTTTGCCCAACGTTTCCGCCAGCTCAACCGGCATCGGCTGGGTATCAAGGATATCGCCCCCCATCAGTACCGCGCGAACGCCCATGACGTGATCGGAGGTTTTACCGTAGACCAGGGAACCCTGACCGGAAGCATCGGTGTTGATCATCCCGCCAATTGTGGCGCGGTTGCTTGTGGACAGCTCCGGGGCGAAAAAGTAGCCGTAGGGTTTCAGGTATTGGTTGAGCTGATCTTTAATGACCCCCGCTTCAACGCGCACCCACCCCTCTTCAGGGTTGATCTCAATGATGCGGTTCATATAGCGGGACATATCGATGATGATGCCCTGGTTCAGTGCCTGGCCATTGGTGCCAGTACCGCCGCCGCGTGGGGTAAATATCAGAGACGTAAATCGTTCTTGCGCCGCCAGACGGGCTACCAGCGCGACATCAGCCGTTGAGCGTGGGAAAACGACGGCATCGGGAAGTAGCTGGTAGATACTGTTATCGGTCGCCATCGTCAGCCTGTCGGCATAATTGGTGGCGGTATCACCTGTAAAACCCTGTTGCTCCAGTGCCTGCAAAAAATTAAGCACCAGCTGAACGACGCCGGGTGCCTGGGAAATCTGTGGGATCATTACTGTCGACCCTAATTAGAGTTGTGGATCCCCTTCATACTTCAAGCAGCAGATGCGTTGGCTGCGTCTACTCACCCTGGCCACATAGTTATCCATGCGCCCAGGGATTCGTTCACTTGCCGCCTTCCTGCAGCCCGAATTATTCAGGAGATAATCGTTTGCGTTGTGTCCCAACTTTTTATCACATTTTTTTCTTATACGCTCAGCAGAATTACAGGCAAAATCCGCCTGTCAAAAATCGCTGAAATCACTAATGATTAGAGAGACGCGGTTTTACGTTTCCGCCGGCCTGTCTGGCGTTCATTTAAGGAAAGTTTTATTTATGGTCAATCTCCGTCAGCCCAGGGATGTTGCGCAAATTTTACTGTCGGTGCTGTTCTTAGCCATCATGATTATTGCGTGTCTGTGGATTGTTCAACCTTTCGTGCTCGGCTTTGCCTGGGCCGCGACCGTGGTCGTCGCGACCTGGCCTTTACTCTTGCGTTTGCAGAAACTGCTCTTTGGACGGCGTGGTCTGGCGGTGCTGGTCATGACCCTGCTGCTGTTCCTGCTGTTTATTATTCCGATTGCGCTGCTGGTGAATAGCCTTGTTGACTCCAGTGGCCCGGTTATTCGCGCCATCTCCAGCGGCGATCTGACGCTGCCGGATCTCGCCTGGCTCAACAGTATTCCCGTCGTGGGCGCAAAACTCTACAGCGGCTGGCACAGCCTGCTGGAGATGGGCGGCAGTGCGCTGATGACGAAAGTGCGACCGTATATTGGCACCACCACTACCTGGTTTGTTGGTCAGGCCGCGCATATCGGCCGGTTTATGATGCACTGTACCCTGATGCTGGTCTTCAGCGCCCTGCTGTACTGGCGTGGTGAACAAGTGGCTCTGGGGATCCGTCATTTTGCCACCCGACTGGCGGGTAAACGCGGCGATGCGGCCGTTCTGCTGGCCGCTCAGGCCGTCCGTGCCGTTGCGCTTGGCGTGGTGGTGACTGCGCTGGTGCAGGCCGTGCTGGGCGGTATCGGGCTTGCCATCTCAGGTGTGCCTTACGCAACCATCTTTACCGTCGTGATGCTGATGACCTGCCTTGCGCAACTGGGACCATTGCTGGTGCTGATACCCTGCATTATCTGGCTCTACTGGACAGGTGATACCACCTGGGGCACCGTCCTGTTGGTCTGGAGCTGCGTGGTCGGGACGATGGATAACGTCATTCGCCCAATCCTCATCCGTATGGGAGCCGATCTGCCGCTGATCCTGATCCTGTCAGGCGTTATTGGTGGATTGATTGCATTTGGGATGATCGGTCTGTTTATTGGTCCGGTACTTCTGGCAGTGACATGGCGTCTCTTCTCCGCCTGGGTGCATGAAGTACCACCGCCGGGAACTGACCCGGACGTGATCCTGAGCGAACTGGAAGAGCTGGAAGACCAGAACAAACAGTAACGGTATGGCCGGGTAGCGCTACGTTTACCCGGCCTGAATTGCTCCCCGCAATACTTAACCATTGTTAAACTATTTATTCTCTGCGCACTGGTCTGACCCGCAAAACCAGCTGTAACTCTGTCATCCACTTCAAAAAATCTTTACGACTCTTTAACTATTGAGACGAATCTGATCGACGCAAAAAAACGCAATGCCTACTATTAGCTCACGGTTATAGATCAACACCTTGATTTATAAGCATGGAAATCCCCTGAGTGAAACAACGAATTGCTGTGTGTAGTCTTTGCCCATCTCCCACGATGGGCTTTTTTTTTTGCTTATAAAAACAACAAACCCAATGGCGAGCGTATTTAATCGTCTGGTAGAGTCCATAGTTATATTCTGAATTTGCGATTTCATCTGGAGGCTCAGCCTTTACTTTCAGACTTATTGGATATAGTCGGGTAATAGCAGAGTATGCAAAGCAATATTTTTAGTTAAGGAAAACGCCATGAAATGTGAAAATATTTTTTCAACTCTGATATTAACCTCCTGCGGGATGATTAACAGGATGGCAGTTGAAAGTGAGATCGAAAAATCAAATCTGGAACGGGTTCGTGGGGACTATTGCGCATGAGCAATGCGCAGCGTTATTCAAATGCCTGTTCCAGAACCAAACCGGAAGTGCGGCAAGGCACACAACAAACCTGTGTCGACGTTCCCGTACTGGAACGCGACAAAAATAACCAGGTTGTAAAAACTGGCGCAACCGAATCTCGCTGCGCTAACGGAACTTACACCTATACTGTTGATACCACGGAAAGATTCGGGGGATGACAAGTTCTATGCCAAAGCGCGTTTCGCCAGAGATGTATCTGATGAATTAATCAACATTATTGTGCCTTAATCATATGGGCTTCCTGTTACCAGGAAGCCCATCATATTTTTACTTGTTCAGCTCAGCCAGGCTCAACCAGGTTTGCACCACGGTGTCCGGGTTCAGGGACAGACTATCAATCCCCTCTTCCATCAGCCAGGCGGCAAAGTCTTCATGGTCGGAAGGCCCCTGACCACAAATCCCGACATATTTGCCCTGTTTCTTCGCCGCACGGATGGACATCGACAGCAGCGCTTTGACCGCCTCGTTACGTTCATCGAACAGCTCAGAGACGACGCCAGAATCGCGATCCAGACCCAGCGTTAGCTGTGTCATATCGTTGGAGCCGATGGAGAAGCCGTCGAAGTGCTCCAGGAACTGCTCAGCCAGCAGGGCGTTGGACGGGATCTCACACATCATGATGATCTTCAGCCCATTTTCGCCGCGCTTCAGACCCTGGCGCGCCAGTTCGTCAACCACGGCTTTCGCCTGATCCACGGTACGCACGAACGGGATCATAATCTCAACGTTGGTTAGCCCCATGTCGTTGCGCACGCGTTTCACCGCGTCGCACTCCAGCGCAAAACAGTCGCGGAAGCTGTCGGAGACATAACGTCCGGCACCGCGGAAGCCCAGCATCGGGTTCTCTTCTTCCGGCTCGTAGCGCTCACCGCCCACCAGGTTGGCATATTCGTTAGATTTAAAGTCCGACAGACGCACGATCACGCGTTTCGGATAGAACGCAGCACCCAGCGTCGCGATCCCTTCGGTCAGACGACCAACGTAGAACTCTTTCGGTGAGTCGTAGCCTTTCATCATCTCGCGGATTTCGCTTTGCAGCTTCGCATCCTGGTCGTCAAACTCCAGCAGTGCGCGCGGGTGTACCCCGATCATACGGTTGATGATAAATTCCAGACGCGCCAGCCCTACGCCTTCGTTCGGCAGGCAGGCGAAGTCAAACGCTCTGTCCGGGTTACCGACGTTCATCATGATCTTCAGCGGCAGATCCGGCATGGTATCCACGCTGGAGCTTTTCACGCTGAAGTCCAGGATATCGGCATAGACGTAGCCGGTATCACCTTCGGCACAGGAGACGGTCACTTTTTCGTCGTCCTTCATGCGTTCGGTTGCATCACCACAGCCAACAACGGCCGGAATACCTAATTCACGGGCGATGATTGCGGCGTGGCAGGTACGGCCGCCACGGTTAGTGACGATTGCCGCAGCTTTCTTCATGATCGGTTCCCAGTCCGGGTCGGTCATGTCGGTTACCAGCACGTCGCCCGGCTGAATGCGGTTCATCTCGCTGATGTCGTGGATCACTTTGACCGGGCCCGCACCGATGCGGTGACCGATAGCACGGCCTTCAGCCACAATTCTGCCCTGCGCGTGCAGCGTATAACGCTCCATCACCTGACCGCGCGAGCGGACGGTTTCCGGGCGTGCCTGCACGATAAACAGTTTGCCGGTGTTACCGTCTTTCGCCCATTCGATATCCATCGGACGGCCGTAATGTTTTTCGATCTGTACCGCCTGTTTCGCCAGCTCCTGCACTTCGGCATCGGTCAACGAGAAGCGGTCACACTGCTCCTGCGGCACATCTTCAATTTTAACCTGCTTGCCATGCTCCTGCGTCGGGGCATAGATCATGCGGATTTTTTTCGAACCCATCGTACGGCGAACCACCGCCGGACGGTTTGCCGCAAGCGTCGGTTTGTGAACATAGAATTCGTCAGGGTTAACCGCCCCTTGCACAACCATCTCACCCAGACCCCACGCGGAAGTGATAAATACCACCTGGTCGAAACCGGATTCGGTATCAATGGAGAACATCACGCCGGAAGACCCTACGTCGGAACGCACCATGCGCTGCACACCTGCGGACAACGCGACACCGCGGTGGTCGTAGCCCTGATGCACACGATAGGAGATAGCGCGGTCATTAAACAGGGAGGCAAACACATGCTTCACCGCTACCAGTACGGCATCATAACCCTGAACGTTCAGGAAGGTTTCCTGCTGTCCGGCGAACGAAGCATCCGGCATGTCTTCTGCGGTGGCAGAAGAACGTACGGCAAACGACGCCTGCGCATCATCAGCGGAGAGCTGGTTGTACGCATCGTGAATGGCTTTTTCCAGTTCCGGCTGGAAAGGTGTGTCGATAATCCACTGGCGGATTTGCGCCCCGGCTTTCGCAAGCTCGGTGACGTCATCAATATCCGTTTTATCCAGCAGGTTGTAAATGCGCTGGTTTACGCCACTCTGGTCTAAAAACAGGTTAAACGCATCGGCAGTTGTGGCAAACCCGTTCGGTACGGAGACACCCATACCCGACAGATTTGTAATCATTTCACCCAGGGAGGCATTTTTGCCCCCAACTCTGTCTACATCATTCATGCCGAGTTGGTTATACCAAAGCACCAGCGGTGACGAGCCATTGTTGGACATCGAAACAATCCTTTTGTGATATTTGATCGGAGTAAGAAACACCTGACTACGTATTTATACTGGCATATTTATTCCCGCTAAAAAAACGGTGAATCGTGTAAGCAATTTAAATTTTCAACTTTTCGGACACTTTCCCACCTGTCACTAACCCGATGATTCCTATATATTCGGGAAAAAACCATAGAAATAAAGCTACTACTGGAAAAATGAAATCCACTTTTCAGGAAAATTAAAAACACCATTTCATTTATAATTAGGATAAGTTCTTTGCTGTGTATTTTACTTTTTTAATTTATGCTTTCAGACAATTACGTACGCTATTCAGGGTGAATAAAATGGATAATGCTGTCGATCGCCATGTTTTTTATATTTCCGATGGTACGGCGATCACCGCCGAGGTGCTGGGGCACGCGGTGATGTCGCAATTCCCCGTTACGATTAACAGCATCACGCTGCCGTTTGTGGAAAATGAGAGCCGCGCCAGGGCGGTGAAAGACCAGATTGACGCTATTTATCAGCAAACCGGTATCCGACCACTGGTTTTCTATTCCATCGTTATTCCAGAAATTCGCACCATTATTCTGCAAAGTGAAGGCTTCTGTCAGGACATTGTGCAGGCTCTGGTCGCCCCGTTGCAGAACGAAATGAAGCTCGACCCGACCCCCATCGCTCACCGTACTCACGGGCTGAACCCCGGTAACCTGACCAAGTACGATGCGCGCATCGCCGCCATTGATTACACGCTGGCGCACGACGATGGTATCTCTCTGCGTAATCTGGATCAGGCTCAGGTGATCCTGCTGGGTGTGTCACGCTGCGGAAAAACGCCGACCAGCCTCTACCTGGCCATGCAGTTTGGTATTCGCGCGGCAAACTACCCCTTTATTGCCGATGACATGGATAACCTGATCCTGCCTGCCGCGCTTAAGCCGTTGCAGCACAAGCTGTTTGGCCTGACCATCAACCCTGAACGCCTGGCGGCTATTCGGGAAGAGCGGCGCGAAAACAGCCGTTACGCCTCATTGCGCCAGTGTCGAATGGAAGTCTCTGAGGTTGAAGCGCTGTACCGGAAAAACCAGATCCCCTGGCTCAACAGCACCAACTACTCGGTAGAAGAAATTGCGACCAAAATGCTCGACATCATGGGGCTGAATCGCCGGATGTACTAACAAGCTAGTACATCAATACAAAATCAGGTATCATGGTGCTCACTATTGGGGCGGAACCGCCCCGAACTTGAAATCAGCAGGGATTGGTTTAAGGTGATGCCCATCACTTCCCGGTAGTCTGCCGATGAAGCAAAAAATTTCTGAGATATCCCATGAATAAAACTGACGAACTCCGCACCGCGCGCATTGATAGCCTGGTGACACCGTCTGAACTGGCACAGCGGCACCCCCTTTCCGCAGGTGTTGCGGAACATGTAACGGCATCCCGCCGACGCATTGAAAAAATCCTCAATGGTGAAGACAAACGTCTTCTGGTGGTTATTGGGCCTTGCTCCATCCATGACCTGGATGCCGCAATGGATTATGCAAAACGCCTTCAGGGTCTGCGTGATAAACACCAGCAGCGTCTGGAGATTGTGATGCGCACCTACTTTGAAAAGCCGCGTACCGTCGTGGGCTGGAAAGGGTTAATCTCCGATCCTGATCTCAATGGCAGCTATCGCGTCAATCACGGCATTGAGCTGGCGCGTAAGTTGCTGTTGCAGGTGAATGAGCTGGGTGTACCGACTGCGACCGAATTCCTCGATATGGTGACCGGGCAATTTATCGCCGACCTGATAAGCTGGGGTGCCATTGGCGCTCGCACCACGGAAAGCCAAATCCACCGTGAGATGGCTTCAGCCCTCTCCTGCCCGGTTGGCTTTAAAAATGGTACCGATGGCAACACCCGTATTGCCGTCGATGCGATCCGTGCTTCACGTGCCAGCCATATGTTCCTCTCCCCGGATAAAAACGGCCAGATGACCATTTACCAGACCAGCGGCAACCCGTACGGGCATATCATTATGCGTGGCGGTAAAAAACCGAACTATCACGCACAGGATATCGCCGCAGCCTGCGAAACGCTGGCCGAATTTGACCTGCCGGAACACCTGGTTGTGGATTTCAGCCACGGTAACTGCCAGAAACAGCATCGTCGCCAGCTGGATGTTTGCGATGAGGTCTGCCAGCAGATCCGCAGCGGCTCCAGCGCCATTGCCGGTATTATGGCCGAAAGCTTCATCAAGGAAGGTACGCAGAAAATTGTTGCCGGGCAGCCGATGGTGTACGGTCAGTCTATTACCGACCCATGCCTGAGCTGGGAAGATACCGAACTGCTGCTGGAGAAACTGGCAGCGGCAGTTGATAGTCGCTTCTGAAAAATGGTCCGTTATTGCCTGGTGGCGCTAGCGTTTACCGGGCCAGCGGGTCTGTAAGCCGGATGCGAAGTATCATCCGGCAATACATTACTGTTGCAGCGAAGACTGGATCGCGGTCAGCGCGATGGTGTAGACGATATCATCTACCAGCGCACCACGGGACAGGTCGTTCACAGGTTTGCGCATACCCTGCAGCATTGGCCCGATGGAGATCAGGTCTGCAGAACGCTGTACCGCTTTGTAGGTGGTGTTACCGGTGTTCAGATCCGGGAAGATGAACACGGTAGCGCGACCGGCAACCGGTGAGTTAGGCGCTTTGGATTTCGCCACGTCAGCCATTACCGCAGCGTCGTACTGCAGCGGGCCGTCGATCATCAGGTCAGGACGTTTTTCCTGCGCCAGACGGGTCGCTTCGCGAACTTTCTCTACATCGCTGCCTGCACCAGAAGTGCCGGTAGAGTAGGAGAGCATCGCCACGCGCGGTTCGATACCGAAGGCAATCGCGGAGTCTGCAGACTGGATAGCGATTTCAGCCAGCTGTTCTGCCGTTGGATCCGGGTTGATCGCACAGTCGCCGTAAACGTAAACCTGTTCAGGCAGCAGCATGAAGAACACGGAAGACACCAGCGAGCTACCCGGTGCAGTTTTGATCAGCTGCAGTGGCGGACGGATGGTGTTCGCGGTGGTGTGAACAGCACCAGAAACCAGACCGTCAACTTCGTCCTGTTCCAGCATCAGCGTACCCAGCACCACGTTGTCTTCCAGCTGTTCACGCGCAACGGCTTCGGTCATGCCCTTGCTCTTACGCAGCTCAACCAGACGGGCAACGTAGCTTTCGCGAACCACTTCCGGGTCAACGATTTCGATACCCGCACCCAGCTCAACGCCCTGAGAGGCCGCCACACGGGTGATTTCATCCGGGTTACCCAGCAGCACACAGGTCGCGATACCGCGTTCTGCGCAGATAGCTGCCGCTTTAACGGTACGTGGTTCATCACCTTCAGGCAGAACAACGCGTTTGCCCGCTTTACGCGCCAGCTCAGTCAGCTGGTAACGGAAGGCTGGTGGAGACAGACGACGGCTGCGCTCAGAAGTCGCAGTCAGGGATTCGATCCAGTCTGCATTGATGTAACCCGCAACGTATTCCTGCACTTTCTCGATACGTTCGTGGTCATCAACCGGCACTTCCAGGTTGAAGCTCTGCAGGCTCAGGGAGGTCTGCCAGGTGTTGGTGTTCACCATGAAGACCGGCAGGCCAGTGGCAAAAGCGCGCTCGCAGAGCTTGCTGACGCGTGGGTCCATCTCGTAAGCACCGGTCAGCAGAATGGCACCGATTTCCACGCCGTTCATTGCTGCCAGGCAGGCTGCAACCAGCACGTCAGGGCGGTCTGCGGAGGTCACCAGCAGGGAGCCTGCGCGGAAGTGTTCCAGCATGTGCGCAACGCTGTGGGCGCAGAATGAAACCGCGCGAATGCGGCGCTGCCGGATGTCTCCTTCATTCAGTATCTGCGCATTCAGATGGCGGGCCATATCAATTGCCCGTACGGCAATTAATTCCGCACTCCAGGGGACAGCAGCCAGTACCGGAACAGGACTGTTCGAACAGAGTCTGGCCGTAAAGTTATGCCACGCCAGCGGGCGTGAAAGCCCGTCTTGTGGCGCAGACATTTCACTCTGGATCGCTTCGCGCCCTTCCTGCGGAGCATTAATCTTGTTGACGATCACACCAGAGAGCATCTTTTTTGCGCTACCTAACCCGCTGCGCGCCAGTTCCATACGTTCATGCAGCTGTGCAGGCGTTTGTCGCCCGTGGGACATCACCAGCACAATTTCAGCATTCAGCGTCTTCGCGATCTCGACATTCAGCGATTGCGCAAACTGATGCTGGCGTGTCGGGATAAGTCCTTCCACCAGCACCACTTCCGCATGCTCGCTGGCGGCATGATAACGGGCAACAATGGTTTCCATCAGCACGTCTTTCTGATTGCAGGAAAGCCAGGCTTCTGCATCGCTCATTGTCAGCGGTGCACCCGCATGCAAGCCCGTCCTTGCACGGATGATCGCAGTGGTGCGATCGGGCACGGCATTCTCATCCCGGGGCTGAGCGATGGGTTTATATACGCTCAGCCGGACGCCTTTACGCTCCATAGCCCGGATCACCCCAAGACTGACGCTGGTCAGGCCGATACCGGGTTCCGCAGGAATTAACATGATGGTACGTGACACGGAGTCTCCTCATCAGACATGAAAAAGCCTGTCACCACCGGCAACAGGCTTTTGACGTTTACGGTTTCATCGCCATCAGGTCAGACAACGCAATATGTTTCTGGTAATCAACATTATCGAAACCAAAACCGTTGAGCTGCAGGAACTCTTTTTTGTACCCTGCGTAATCGCCAACCTGCGTGAAATTGTCGTCGTTAAGCGTGCTCATTAACTCGCTCACCGCATGCTGCACGTCCGGACGTAACTCCCGGTCATCAACACGAATAAGCCGGGAAGAATCAACCGATACCTGTCCCCCGGCGTAGAGTTTATCGGTGAACAGACGCTGCATTTGCTCAATACAGGTTTCATGCAATCCCATCTGTTTCATCACCTGATACAGGCACAGCACATACGGGGAAAATGCGGGGATAAAGACGCTGGCTTTGGTGACCAGCGCTTTACAGACCGACACCCAGGCCCCGCCATTATCAGCAGACAGTTGCGCATTCAGGCGCTCCGCCGTCTGAGACAGATGCTTCTTCGCCAGCCCTAAGGTTCCATCATGGTAGATGGGGTATGTCATTTCAGGGCCAATATAGGAAAAGGCTACCGTTCTCGCCCCTTTCGCCAGCGCGTTATGGTGCTGCAGCCAGTGGATCCACTCCTCCCAGTCTTCACCGCCCATCACCTTTTCCGTCGCCAGGATCTCGGCGTCATTCGCCACATCCAGTACGGTGGTATCCAGACAATCCTTTTCCAGATTAACGGTCTTACCGCTGAAAGGTTTTCCCACCGTTTTCAGACAGGAGCGCCACATTTCACCGGTTTTAGGATCGGGGCGCATACCGGTTGCCAGGCTGTAGACAACCAGGTCAATTTGGCCACCGAAATCACGATTGATAAGCTCAATAACCTGTTCTTTTACTTCGGCAGAAAAGGCATCACCCACGATATTATGGGCAATGCGCCCTTCTGCTTCGGCCTGCTGGCGGAAATAAACGTTGTTATACCAGCCTGCCGTACCCACACCCTTTTCGCCCGGCCCACGTTCAAATGATACGCCAATGGTATCCGCCTTCGCGCCACCAAATGTCAGCGCGACTCTGGCAGCCAGGCCAAAACCGGAAGATGCCCCAAGAATTAACACACGTTTAGGGCCATGCTGAATTTGCTTGTGATGCTGGCTGTAATGAATCTGATTTTTCACCGCCTGCTTGCAGCCCTCAGGGTGGGCCGTTCTGGCCACTACACCATTAATAACAGGTTCAATAATCATCTTTATATCCTTATGCTCTTTTTTTCGGAGCCATCACCACGGCAATGCCTTCAATAACAATTTCGTTATTCTGGTTGGTGGTGGTGGTGGCTAATTTGGCAATATTTTTCTCGGTATTCAGCTCAATCACTTCGCAGGTGGCTTTAACGGTATCACCAATATAAACCGGGCGGCGGAATTTATTATCCTGCCCAAGATAAATGGTTCCCTCGCCGGGTAATTGCATCCCCAGTACGGCAGAGGTCAACCCGGACACCAGCACGCCATGCGCGACGCGCTTGCCAAAGATGCTCTCTTTTGCCACCACGTCATTGATATGTACCGGATTGATATCGCCGGAAATACCTGAAAACAGCAGCACATCACTTTCAGTGATCGTTTTTTCAAAACTGGCTTTTTGGCCAATAAACATATCTTTGATTGTATAAGACACGGTCATACCCTCGATAGATAATCGCAATATTAAAAAAGAATCGGAGAAATCAGTTGAACGATTATTTCAAACTTAGCTGCATTGGCTGTTCACTGAAGATACGCGCATCCATCGTTTTTAATGATGGGCTGATCTTCGGCATAAATTCCATTTTATCAAGAATATCTCGATGCAAATCAATACCAGGTGCTATCTCTACCAGCTCAATCGTACCGGCGGTTAATTTAAATACTGCCCGTTCGGTAATGTAATATACCGTCTTATTATTCTTACGGGCCGTATCGGAAGAGAATGTGATTTGTTGCACCTGCTTAATGAACTTCAGTATATGGCCATCGCGGCGGATATTGAGTTGACCGTCTTCAACGACAATATCGCTTTCACCAGCGGTAAACGAGCCGCAGAAGAAGACCTGTTTTGCGTTCTGGGTGATGTTAATAAACCCACCGCAGCCCGCAATTTTCACACCAAATTTTGAGACATTAAGATCGCCTTTTGCATCCGTCTCCGCCAGCCCCAGAAAAGCCTGATCCAGACCACCACCATCATAGAAATCAAACATTTGATCCTGAGTAATGATGGCCTCAGGGAATGCTGATGCCCCAAAAGAGAGCCCACCGGCCGGGGAACCCCCGATTGCGCCCGGCTCAACGGTGGCAATCAGTTCCTGCGTCACGTGTTCTTCATCCGTGATTTGCGCAATCACTTCCGGAGCACCAATGCCGTAGTTAACAATCGCATTCTTTTTCAGCTCCATTGCCGCACGCCGCGCGATGATTTTCTTGACGTCCAGCGGACGAGGCTTACGTTGATCTCCGGTGCGAGCACCGCGACCAACATAATTTTCGTTCATCGCCTCGGCAAAGGTCTGCATGTGTAATTCACCTTCAGCCACCACAATAGCATCAACGAAAATCCCCGGGATCTTCACCTGCTGCGGATCCAGCGAACCATCCGGAACAATGCGCTTCACCTGGACAATCACCTTTCCCCCCTGGTTATGCACCAGTTGAGCCGCCGCCAGGTTTTCCAGAATCAGGCATTCGTCTTCCATCGTAATATTGCCCCGGGTATCTGCTGTCGTCCCCCGCAGAATAGCGATATTGGCGTCGATTTTTTTATAGAAGAGGTTTTCAACGCCATTCACTTCGGTATACGTCACAATATCTTGCGTTGTTTTGGCATTGATTTTTCCCCCTTCAACGCGGGGATCGACAAATGTGCCTAACCCCACGTGCGTGAAGGTGCCCATTTTGCCTGCCGCGCTGTCACGGAACAGGTGACAAATAACGCCCTGTGGTAAGTTATAACCCGTTATTTTCCCTTCATTCGCGAGCTTTTGCAGACGTGGGATAAGACCCCAGTGTCCACCAATGGCACGGCTCACAAGCCCTTCATGCGCCAGGCGATTATTGGCCTTCTCTTTTGCATCGCCCTGCCCGGCCGCAAAAATAAGCCCCAGATGGCGAGGGTGCCCCGTCGCCAGGAATTTGTCTTCAATTGCTTTTTCAATAGACTCCGGTACGACAGCACCAATAAAACCACCCAAAATGACGTTATCGCCGTCCTGAATTAAATCAGCTGCCTGCTGTGCCGTAATTTGTTTGACAGATTGCATGATAATAACCTTTTTAAATTAAAAAGAATGTGGCGTAAGCGATCATGGCGACCACTGCGAATACAGGGAAAATACAGGTAACGATAAACAGCTCTTTATAGCTTTGTTTATGTGTTAAGCCGCAGACGCCCAGCAATGTAATAATGAAGCCAGAATGAGGTAGCGTATCGAAGGTCGAGGCACTGAAAACAATCACCCGGTGCATCAACCCGGCAGGAATATTATGTTCGACCGATAACGCCATCAGTTCTTTACCGAATGCCAGCATCGCCAGCCCAACGCCACCGGACGTGGAGCCCACAATCCCGGCCAGCACTGCCGTTCCAACAGAAGCCGCAATCATTGCTGACCCTGGGATAGCAAACACCGCGGCCTTGATCACCGCAAAAACCGGCAACATTTTCACCACACCGCCATAGCCCACCTGGGTTGCAGTGTTAAAGATGGGAGTCAGCGAGTCGTTCGCCCCCTGCGCCAGTGTTCGGGTTGTGTTTCCAATCTCTTTACGATAGAGCACCAGCGTAACGACAATGGCAATACACAGCGAAACTGTAATAGCCCAAATCCCCTGAATACCGCCAACGCTGGCGTAATGCTGAATGACATGGTCAAGTTCGAAATATTGTGTGAGCAAAATATTACCGAAAATAACGATTGCAATCGGTGTCATGGCAACCAGGATATTTCCCTGCGCAATAGTTTTCTCACCCTCCAGCCCTTCTCCGTAACCTTCACCCTGGCTTTTAGCCTGCCTAACCAGACGGGTCATATACCACACGCCAATAATTAACCAGACAAGCGTCCCGATGATGCCGATATCCATACCGGAATAGATAGTCGTTTTAAAAATCGGAATGGGAATAGTGTTAATAAACTGCGCCGAACCTGGCGCAACATAAGCCGGTAAACATCCCGCACAAATTGCGCTGGGTAGCAAACGACGAGGGTAATCGCTGTTGATAAATATAGTTCTGGCGATAGGTAAAACGGCAAAGACCACAACAAAAACAGACACACCGCCGTAGGTAAGTAAAAATGATGCGAGAATAACTGCGAGGATCGCTTTTTGCGGCCCCATTGCCTGGGAAATAAACTGCGCAATCGTTAATGCTGCACCACTGGCGTTCATTAACGTACCAAATATCGCGCCTACGAGAAATATGGGGAAATAGGCAGCAACAAATCCCACCACCGACTGCATAAACGGGCCTGTCCAGGAGTAGAGCACGGGTATTTCTGACCCCAGGAGTACCGCAAGCATGGCCATTAATGGTGAGACAATTAATACGGGTACGCCACGATAGATAAGATAAATAAGTAAAACCAAAGAGAGGATTAATCCAGTCATAATGTCCTCTGAGAATAAGAGTGCTGTTCGCATTGACGATACAATGCGAACAAAGGTTATTTTATTGTGCGCGTTTGATAATGATTGCAGTCCCCATACCGCCACCAATGCAGAGTGACGCCAGGCCTGTTTTTTTATTCTGCTTAATCATTTCATAGAGCAGTGAAACAATAATGCGTCCACCGGATGCACCTAATGGATGTCCCAGCGCAATGGCTCCGCCGTTCACGTTAGTCCGCCCTTCAAACCACGCGGCGTCGACGCCATGTTCAGCACACAATCCACGCATCACGCCAATGGCCTGCGCGGCAAAGGCTTCGTTGAGTTCCAGCAGTTCAATATCGCGAAGGGTCAATTTGCCACGCGTGAGCGCATCCGCAATGGCCGGCACCGGCCCCAGCCCCATCACGGCGGCATCAACACCGCCCTGTCCGCAGGCGATAATTTCAGCCAGCGGCTCCAGATGCCACTTGTCTACCGCCTCCTGAGACGCCAGGATCAGCGCGACAGCGCCGTCGTTAATACCAGAGGCATTACCCGCGGTCACGGTGCCTTGTTTGTCAAATGCCGGTTTTAATTTGGCAAGCTGTTCCAGAGAAGCGTCTTTACGCGGGTATTCATCACGCGCAAACTGCGTTTCGCCTTTTCTGCTGGTGACAGTCACGCCAGCAATTTCATCGTCGAAACGACCTTGCTCCACCGCCTGCACCGCACGTTGTTGGCTTTTCAGTGCGAAAATGTCCTGCTCTTCCCGACTGATGGAATATTTCTGCGCAATATTTTCTGCCGTCACCCCCATGTGATAGCGGTTAAATACATCCGTTAGCCCATCGGCTATCAGCGAATCGGTCATCTGTTGGTTGCCCATCTTCAGACCAAAACGGGCACGGCTATCGACCAGATACGGTGCCTGGGACATGTTTTCCATACCCGCAGCAACAACCAAATCCATCTCACCACTTTTGATTTTTAGCGTGCCATCAATGACGGTTTTCATGCCGCTGCCACAGATCATATTCAGCGTCAGTGCCGGAACCTGAAAAGGGATCCCCGCTTTTACCGCTGCCTGCCGCCCCGGCCCCATTCCCTGTCCTGCAGCCAGAACGTTGCCGACGATAACCTCATCAATATTTTCAGGATTGATTTTACTCTGGGCGATAGCGGCTGAAATGGCGGTAGCAGCCAGATCACTGGCGGGAACGCTCATCAGACTCCCACCGAACGCCCCCAGCGCAGTACGTTTCGCACCAACGATATAGACTTTTTTCATCATCGGCTCCTCAGATAACCAGCCCGCCATCGATCTTCAGCGTCTGACCGGTAATAAAGCTCGATTTTTCGCTGGCGAGGAACAGGACACCGTTGGCAATGTCTTCCGCAGTTGCCATGCGGCCCAAAGGGGTTTTGGCAATCATGTGGTCAATCACTTTTTCCGGCAGATCTTTGGTCATTGGAGTCACCACAAAACCCGGTGCGACACAGTTGGCGCGTACTTTTGCCCCTTTACGGGCAAACTCTTTAGCCCAGCCTTTCGTCATTGCAATAACGCCGCCTTTCGTCGCCGCATAATTACTCTGGCCGATATTACCGTCGGTTCCTACAACGGAAGACATGGTGATAATGGAACCGGTATTGTTTTCCATCATGATGGGGGCCACCGCCTGAGTCATATTGAAAACACCCTTCAGGTTAATATCAATAACCAGATCCCAGTCCTGTTCCGTCATCTTATTAATAAGATTATCACGGGTGACGCCCGCATTATTCACCAGGACATCAATATGACCATCCTGCTGCTGGATTTTATTTACCACTTCCTGAATGGCCTGCCGGTCGCAGACATTAAGCGTAACAGGAATAACATTTTTAAGTACTTCGCTATCACCATGCTGAATATCACAAGCATAAATCTTAGCTGCACCAGCCTGCGAGAAGAGCTCTACGATTTTTCGGCCAATACCTTGCGCCGCACCAGTAACAATACAAATTTTATTATGCATATTGTTCTCCATAGAAAATTATCCCGTATGTTTACGAGAATTACCTGAGGTAACCTTCGTATTCAGTAATAACAACTATGGTGTCACTAAACAATCTAAAGAGGATTATCAGCAAGGTGCAATAAAAACTGATTAACATTTTTCACACAATACCAACAACGCAAAACAAACTCTTTATTTTCAATGAAATAACACCTTTGAAATCACCCTGGCACAGGGTTGAATAGCGATCAAACTCACATACCGAACAAAAAAAATCGCCCGTTAATTAAAAAAAATAAAAACTGTTTTGCAAAAAACGATGGTCTATTTTAACCCGATCAATTTTTCAGATAATAACTTCCAGGACGCAACTCAAACATTGACTTCGTTCTTCCCCCCGCCCTATACTCTGATAAAACAAAGCAGTAATTATAACATTCGAAATTACCTTTATTCCTTTAAGAAACAAACCATCTTGTTCAATCTCTGGGGGAGTGAATGCTGGATAAAACTGTTTTCTTTATGCATGTCGTACGCTGCGGTTCGATATCTGAAGCAGCAAAAGAATTTCACATTACGGCAGCAACAGGGAGTCGCTGGTTGAAGGAGTTAGAGGAAAAACTAAACGTTCCTTTACTTATTTCCACCACACGCAAAAGCCAACCGACAGAAGCCGGCATGCTGTTATATGAACGTTTTTATGCTGCTTATTTAGGTATTCAGGATATTTATAAAGAAGTCGAAACCTCCAACAACACCGATCGGGGCGTGATCTCAATAGCCTCAACTCCGCTATTCTCACGAAATTTTCTTTCCAAAATCATCGGTGAATATCTCTTTATTTGCCCGGAAGTGAGTTTTCGTATCGAAGAAACAGCCTATGTTGATGAAAAAAATAGCGATATTGATTTTTATATTCGCGCCGGTGCTACCTATCGCGGCCATATGGAGCCAGACAGCCAGTTAATCAAGAAAGCCCTCTTTAACTATCCTCTGGTTGTATGTTGTTCACCCAGCTATATCGATTCATACGGTGAACCGCAGTCGCCCGAAGAGCTTAAGTTCCATAACTGTATTTATACTTCAACGCTGGTAGGGGGGAACCGATGGCAGTTTGACGTGGACGGGGATGTTACGACCATAGAGATAGCCAAAACAGTAGAGATTGAGAATAGCGAGTTTCTCAAGGACGTTGCCCTGGCCGGGGGAGGCATTGCTTATCTTCCGCTCCCACTGGTCAAGAAAGAGCTGGAAAAGGGTGAACTGGTTTCTATTCTGGATAACTATATTAAGAGTAAATTTGAGATAAGTCTTTGGTTTCGTTCGCTAAAGGTCATGCCATCGCGATGCCTTAAATTTAAAGATTTTCTGGTGAAGAGGACTCTGGAAATCAAAGATCTGATCCACTACTCCTGAGCCATCTGCGTCAGGCCCGGCAATACGTCTCGCCGGGCTTGCGTCTTCAGACAGATTAACTCGAACAGCTCACTTCCAGCCGTTTGCCCCACTCCGGCGGGCGGTTCGCATAGTCGTCGCACCTGTCGGCAAATGGCGTACGCAATGCAATATGCAGACGGTGCAGCTCTTCAACATCCCCCTGCTCTGCCTGGGCGATCGCGCGCTGTGCCAGCCAGTTGCGCAACACTATCGCAGGGTTTGACGCCTTCATACTGGCCTGCCGGGTGGCGTCATCAACCTGCTCCTGCTGCAAGCGGGCGCGGTAAGTGGCGAACCAGTCATCAAATGCCTGCCTGTCGATAAACTCATCGCGCAGCTGTGACGCAGTGCTGTGCTGTTCCGTTTCGCTCAGCATGCGGAAAGTACGGGTGTAATCGCTGCCCTCGCGGGCCATGAGAGCGAACAACGCATTCAGAATGTCGTTATCCCCCTTCTCTTGCGTCATTAACCCCAGTTTGCTCCGCATCAGTTGGCCATATTCACGCAGCAATATCTCCTGATAGCTGTCGAGTGCATCATTCAGGCCGTCAACGTCGATAAATGGCGACAGGCTTTGCGCAAGGCGCTGGAGATTCCATAACCCCACGGCAGGCTGGTTGTCAAAACTGTAGCGCCCCTGATAGTCCGAGTGGTTGCAGATATAACCCGGCTGATAGTCATCCAGGAAACCAAACGGACCATAATCGAAGGTCAGCCCCAGAATAGACATGTTATCGGTGTTCATCACGCCGTGCGCAAACCCCACGGTTTGCCAGCGGGCGATCATCGAAGCGGTACGCGCGACAACATCGCGGAACCAGAGCACATATTTATCGGCCTCATCCTGCAGATGTGACCAGTGGCGACGAATAGCATAGTCAGCAAGCTGGCGAACCTTTTCCGGCTCCCGACGATAGTAAAAGTGTTCAAAATGCCCAAAACGCAGGTGGCTTTGCGCAATGCGCATCAGCATTGCGCCTTTTTCCATCGTTTCCCGGGCGACCGGAGTGTCGCTGGTGACAATCGACAACGCACGCGTGGTGGGGATACCCAGCGCATGCATTGCTTCCGACGCCAGGCATTCGCGGATGGTTGAACGCAGTACCGCACGGCCATCACCCATGCGCGAATAAGGTGTCAGGCCTGCGCCTTTCAGATGCCAGTCAACTGTGTCCCCGTTGGGAAGTTGCTGTTCGCCAAGCAGGATACCCCTGCCATCACCCAGTTGCCCCGCCCAGACGCCAAACTGGTGTCCGCTGTAGACCTGAGCAAGTGGCTGCATGCCTGGCAGTAGCGTTTCGCCACCCCAGACGCCTGCACCCTCTGAAGGCTGGAACATACCGGGCGGGATAGCCAGCTCACCTGCCAGCCGGTCGTTGTGCCAGATAAGGCGGGTATTTTGTAATGGTGTTGGTTTGAGTGCGGTATAAAAGCCGGGCAACTCATCATGCCAGTGCGCAGTAAAAGACAGGGTCATAGGTCCTCCTGCTTTTAGTGTAGAGGGTTTACCTGGACTTAAACACGGGCGAAAGCAAGGGTTATCGCTGAACCAGCGTGGTGACCTGCTCCGCAGAGACCGCTGGCCAGAGTGTTCCCTGCATCGCGCCAACGTTAAAGGATAAGATTCGTTGCAATAAGTTGTGATCGTCAACCCCGGACACGATCACCGACTGGCAATGAGGCGTTATTTGCCAGAGGATTGCGCGCATAAAAGGCTCAAAAGAGAGTTCGGGCGCACGCTGCTGGATAAAGCCCTTGTCCAGAATAACCCGCTTAAACAAACCGTCATACACCGCTTTGAGAGAGGCTGCACCTGCACCAAAATTGGCCAGAACCAGTGGAAACCGGATCGCCATTCTCGCCAGAACCAGATCGTCCTTGCCGTTATTTAAGCCTGGATAGTTCTCATTAACCGTAAACTCCAGAAACGGATAACGTTCGAGTAATGAAACGGTATTCTCACTAGTTAATAAAAATTCAACAATAGCAGGTGTAATATTGATCCATGCAATTAACTGGTGCTGAATAAAAAACAGTTTGCAGGTATCAAGCAATTGCAGCTTTTCGTGAAACAGCGAGAGCTCTTCTGCAGGGGTCAGACGTGCGATAACCAGTTCAGTCGGGATGCGTACATTTGGGTAATGACTCCAACTTATTGATAGTGTTTTATGTTCAGATAATGCCCGATGACTTTGTCATGCAGCTCCACCGATTTTGAGAACGACAGCGACTTCCGTCCCAGCCGTGCCAGGTGCTGCCTCAGATTCAGGTTATGCCGCTCAATTCGCTGCGTATATCGCTTGCTGATTACGTGCAGCTTTCCCTTCAGGCGGGATTCATACAGCGGCCAGCCATCCGTCATCCATATCACCACGTCAAAGGGTGACAGCAGGCTCATAAGACGCCCCAGCGTCGCCATAGTGCGTTCACCGAATACGTGCGCAACAACCGTCTTCCGGAGCCTGTCATACGCGTAAAACAGCCAGCGCTGGCGCGATTTAGCCCCGACGTAGCCCCACTGTTCGTCCATTTCCGCGCAGACGATGACGTCACTGCCCGGCTGTATGCGCGAGGTTACCGACTGCGGCCTGAGTTTTTTAAATGGCGGAAAATCGTGTTGAGGCCAACGCCCATAATGCGGGCGGTTGCCCGGCATCCAACGCCATTCATGGCCATATCAATGATTTTCTGGTGCGTACCGGGTTGAGAAGCGGTGTAAGTGAACTGCAGTTGCCATGTTTTACGGCAGTGAGAGCAGAGATAGCGCTGATGTCCGGCAGTGCTTTTGCCGTTACGCACCACCCCGTCAGTAGCTGAACAGGAGGGACAGCTGATAGAAACAGAAGCCACTGGAGCACCTCAAAAACACCATCATACACTAAATCAGTAAGTTGGCAGCATCACCTACATTTGTACCGACGCCAGTAAAGTTAACCATAATCTCTAAACCTTTCAGCTCACCTGCGCTATTACGGGCAGGCTGGAGCAAAAGTTCAGATTGGTAATCATTATCTAGCGTGATAATCATTGCACTCGCCCCGCACTAAAGATGAGAGAGGACATCCTGGAGCAATTGCCGACACAATTCCACTGTCTTGATTTTAATAAGATTAATTTCATTAGTTCCGTATTATTTTTCAGATTTATCCCTGAATCTAAAATAATCTTATCCTGGTTGCTGAATAATAGCCAGTTTTAGATAAAACAGACACATATGGACATAACTAATTCGTCGTAAATTTAACTTTAATCATCTTATTCCAAAAAATCGGCATAGTATATTCGCTCCCATGCCGCCATAAGTGATTTGTGTGCTTTGCACTAAATACGCCGTGCTTGCCAGAAGTTTTTACGCCAGTAGACATTATCGAGCGAAGAACGCATCACTCCACGGCTGGTCGAGGCGTGAATAAACTGGTTATCCGTATCATAAATGCCGACATGAAGGCCGCTTTCACCCGATCCGGTTTTGAAAAAGACCAGATCACCGGGCAACAAATCATCTTTATCGATTTCCGTACCAATTTCAGCCTGCTTACGTGTTTCGCGCGGAAGCTGTAAGTCAAACTTATCGCGGAATGTCATCAGGACAAAACCGGAACAATCCACACCACCACGGCTCATGCCGCCGTAGCGATAAGGCGTGCCGCGCCAGTTGCTCAGCTGATCGTTCAGGCTGGCAATGACTGTAATTGAATCAGAAAGCCGCGGGTTAGGCGGCGGCGCACGATGGCTACTGCATCCCGCAAGAAATAACGCTGCCACCAGGAGAAACCAGAATCGCATTTTCAGACGAATCCTCTGCTTTTTTTGTTCTTTTCGTAATTTAGCGTGCAATTGTGCTAACAGGCAAGAAACGCTTACTCCTGCGCGGTAGAAATCAGCATCTTATGTCCTTCTATATCCAGCCTGCGGAACGCCATGTTGTAAGCGCGAGCCAGATTAGGCGGCGTCAGGACGGTGTCACGCGTGCCACTGGCGATCATTTTCCCCCGGGCCAGGAGCCATACTCTGTGCGCATGACGCAGCGTATGGTTCAGGTCATGGCTACTCATCACGACCGCAATACCCTGACGGCTCAGCGCGCTTAGAAGGGTATCCAGTGCAGCCTGCTGAGCAACATCCAGACCGCTCATCGGTTCATCCAGAAGGAGCAAACGCCCGTGAGGATTTTCTGCGGGATGGATCTGGAGAATGACAGCCGCCAGACGCACGCGCTGCCATTCTCCACCGGAAAGCTGGCTGGCGTGCCGGGACAGTTTATCTTCTAACCCTAACGCCGCAGCCACTTCCGTGAGCAACGCCGTGTGCTGTTTATCGTGCAGATGCAGCATCAGGTAGTGCCAGACAGGCATCGCAAACGGCGGAATCTGCTGCTGCACCAGGTAGCTACGCCGGTGCGCCAGTGATACCGGTGACCAGTCGGCCAGGGAGTGTTCCAGTAAAGAGATCTCCCCCGGCCCGCTGGTCAGCCCCGCCATACGCGCCAGCAAGGTGCTCTTCCCCGCGCCATTCGGCCCAACAAGATGCAGGATTTCTCCTGCATTGATTGTCGCCGTTACCGGCTCCAGACGCTCCTTCTCGGCAACGTCCGTAAGCTGCATCAACAACGTCATTATTTCGCCAGTGCCCGCTTGATAGACTCAGTGAGCGTCGGGTCTTCAGGTGTCATATCCGGAGAAAAACGCTGAATAACCTGACCGTCCCGACCAATCAGGAATTTTTCGAAATTCCACAGGATATCGTCCGGATAAAGCGGAGCACGCCCTTTGCTCGCCATACGCTCGTAGAAACCGCTCCCTTCTGGCGCAACGGCTGTCGGCGCGGCGGCAACCAGCTTCGCATAGAGTGGGTGGCGGTCTTCACCATTCACATCAATTTTACTGAACAGCGGGAATGTCACGCCGTAGGTGGTGCTGCAAAACGTTTTGATCTCTTCTTCGCTGCCCGGCTCCTGGCCCAGGAACTGGTTGCACGGGAAGCCCAGCACGGTAAAACCGTCTTTCTCCCAGACTTTCTGGATGTTCTCAAGTTGTTCATACTGCGGAGTCAGACCACATTTAGACGCCACATTCACCAGCAGCAAAACCTTGCCCTTATACCCTTCCAGCGTGGTCTTCTCGCCGTCAATGGTGGTCACTTCGGTATTCAGAATATCGTACTGCATAGCATCCCCTCAGGTTGTCTTACGTGTAGTGATTTAACGTCCGGCTTTTAATAGTAGCCAGATAAATACCGGCGCGCCCAGCGTGGCTGTCACTACACCGATGGGCAGCTCAGCGGCTGTCAGCGCGAGCCGGGCGATGATATCCGCAATCAACAGCGTTGCCGCCCCGGCAACGGCCGAGGCAGGAAGTAAGGTTCGATGGTCGGTGATACCACACAGACGCAGCATGTGCGGTATCACCAGCCCGATAAAGCCAATCGCCCCTGCCAGCGCCACGCTAACGCCTGCCATCCAGCCAATGGCAATCACCAGCACATTACGCCAGAGTGCAATTGGCATGCCGAGCTGACGAGCCGACGTTTCGCCCAGCGCAAGAATATTCAGCGGATGCGCCTGGAAACCCGCCCACAGAATGACCGGGATCAGTAGCATCATTAGCCAGCCTTGTCGCCAGTCGACGCCACCAAAACCGCCCATCATCCAGTACATCAACTGACGCAAATCGAACGAGGTAGAAAAATAGACCGCCCAGGTCATCAACGCACTGCAGATGATCCCCAGCGCCACCCCGGCAAGCAGCAACCGGCTGGTCGATAAATGCCGTCTGGCAAAGCGCAGCAAAATGATGGTTATCAGCAACGCGCCGAGGATGGCACTCAGACTGATTGCCCAGGCTGACAGTTCGCCGCTCCCCAGCATGACGGCCGCAATCAGCCCGACCCCCGCGCCATTCGAGACGCCAAGCAGCCCAGGTTCCGCAAGAGGGTTTTCAAAAAGCGCCTGCATAATTGTACCGCACAGCGCCAGCGAGGCTCCCACCAGGATCACCGCCAGCGTACGCGGCAGGCGAATTTGCCAGACGAAAAGCTGCCCGTCAGGGCCAAACCAGCTTTCCGGCCCCAGCCATCTGTCGCCTGCGCATAAGCTGACACCAGCGGCGGCAATGAGCAGCAGCACGAGGACAAGCAGGCGGCGTCGGTCGGAGCAGTGCTGGCGATGGGCAAAATCAAACATGGATGCAGTTATATAAAGATGAGATGGTATTGATTTTACGGCGGGTTTGCCAAAGAGCGCAAAGAAAAAAGGCCGCGATAGCGGCCTTTTTAGTTAGTTCATATTACTCTGCTTTGGGCGTTGCGTTTTCGACACGGCTTTTTAACTTCTGACCGGGTCTGAAGGTCACCACGCGGCGGGCTGTAATGGGAATATCTTCCCCCGTCTTCGGGTTGCGACCCGGACGTTGGTTTTTGTCTCGCAAATCAAAATTGCCAAAACCGGAGAGTTTTACCTGCTCACCGTTTTCCAGAGCACGACGGATCTCTTCGAAAAACAGCTCTACCAGCTCTTTGGCATCCCGTTTGCTAAGCCCAAGCTTATCAAACAGATATTCTGACATTTCAGCTTTTGTAAGCGCCATAGGTTCAATCCCTCAATGATGCCTGGAATCGCTCTTTTAATGCCTCTACACATTTGGCGACGGTAGCGGCAATCTCCTCTTCTTCGAGTGTACGGCTGGTATCCTGAAGGATCAGGCTGATAGCGAGGCTCTTGAAACCTTCCGCTACGCCCTTGCCGCGGTACACGTCAAATAAGTTTACGCCAACTACCTGATTTACGCCAACTTTCTTACATTCGGCCAAAATATCTGCTGCTGGCACGTTTTCAGCGACCACAACCGCGATATCACGGCGGTTCGCCGGGAAGCGAGAGACGTCCTGCGCCTGAGGAATGACGCGGTCTGCAACCGGGTTCCACTCCAGCTCGAACACGATGGTACGACCATTCAGATCCAGTTTACGTTCCAGCTCAGGGTGAACAACACCAATGAAACCAACACGTTTGCCGTCTAAATAAATGGCCGCACTCTGGCCCGGATGCAGGGCCGGGATGGCTTCCGCACGGAATTCAATTTCAGATAATTTACCGGTCAGATCGAGAATAGCTTCCAGATCGCCCTTCATATCGTAGAAATCAACCGTGCCTTTTGCCAGATCCCAGTGCTCTTCATAGCGGTTACCGCTGATCGCACCAGCCAGCATGAGATCCTGACGGATGCCTAAATTTGCCTGATTATCTGGTACAAAGCGTAATCCACTTTCGAAAATTCGCACGCGGTTTTGCTGGCGATTCTGGTTATACACGATAGTACCCAGCAGACCCGTCCACAGAGACAGACGCATCGCGGACATTTCGCTGGAGATTGGGCTTGGCAGGATCAGGGCTTCCTGACCCGGGTGGATCAACTGCTGCAGCTTAGGATCAACGAAGCTGTAGGTGATCACTTCCTGGTAGCCTTTGTCGTTCAGCATGGTTTTCACACGCTTCAGGGACAGGTCAGCTTCGCGGTGGGAACCCATGACCAGACCCGCCTGAACAGGTTCGTCAGGAATGTTGTTGTAGCCGTATACGCGAGCCACTTCCTCTACCAGGTCTTCTTCGATTTCCATGTCGAAACGCCAGGATGGCGCAACGGCTTTCCACTCGTCCTGACCTTCCGTCACTTCACAGCCCAGACGACGCAGAATGTCGCTCACCTGCGCATCGGCAACGTGATGGCCAATCAGACGATCCAGCTTGCTGCGACGCAGCGTAATGGTTGCACGCTTCGGCAGTGCCTCTTCGTGAGTCACGTCGATAACCGGGCCGGCTTCACCACCGCAGATGTCGATCAGCAGGCGGGTTGCACGTTCCATCGCTTTGTACTGCAGAGCCGGGTCAACGCCACGCTCATAACGGTGAGAAGCGTCGGTATGCAGGCCATGACGGCGTGCACGGCCGGTGATGGAAAGCGGGCTGAAGAACGCACATTCCAGCAGGACGTTTTGCGTTTCATCGTTCACGCCAGAATGGTCGCCACCGAAGATACCGCCCATCGCCAGCGCTTTGCCGTGATCGGCAATCACCAGCGTATCTGCGTTCAGTTTCGCTTCGCTGCCGTCCAGCAGAACCAGGGTTTCACCCTCTTTTGCCATACGTACAACGATACCGCCTTCGATACGGTCTTTATCGAACGCGTGCATTGGCTGACCCAGTTCCAGCAGAACGTAGTTAGTCACGTCAACCACAGCATCGATAGAACGGATACCGCAGCGGCGCAGCTTCTCTTTCATCCACAGTGGCGTTGGGGCTTTAACGTTGATGCCTTTCACCACACGACCGAGGTAGCGTGGGCAAGCGTCAGCCGCTTCAACCTGGATTGGCAGCGTGTCGCTGATGGTGGCTGCAACCGGTACAATTTCAGGTGCGTTCAGTTCAGCCTGGTTCAGCACGGCCACATCACGCGCCACACCGATAATGCCTAAGCAGTCCGCACGGTTTGGCGTTACGCTGATTTCGATGGTGTTGTCATCGAGTTTCAGATATTCGCGGATATCGGTACCAACAGCAGCATCCAGAGGCAGCTCAATGATGCCATTGTGATCGTCGGAAATACCCAGCTCAGAGAACGAGCACAGCATGCCTTCAGACGGCTCACCGCGCAGTTTCGCAGCTTTAATTTTGAAATCACCCGGCAGTACTGCACCCACAGTTGCCACGGCCACTTTCAGGCCCTGACGGCAGTTTGGCGCACCACAGACGATATCCAGCAGGCGGTCACCGCCTACATTCACTTTTGTTACGCGCAGTTTGTCCGCGTTAGGGTGCTGTCCGCACTCCACCACTTCACCCACGACGACACCGTTAAACGCACCCGCAACAGGCTCAACGCCGTCCACTTCCAGACCCGCCATCGTGATTTGGTTGGAAAGCGCTTCGCTATCGAGCGTGGTGTTTACCCATTCGCGTAACCACAGTTCACTGAATTTCATTGTTCTGTCCTGCCCTTATTTAAACTGTTTGAGGAAACGCAGATCGTTTTCGAAGAATGCACGCAAATCGGTAACACCGTAGCGCAGCATGGTCAGACGCTCCATGCCCATGCCGAACGCAAAACCGGAGTACACTTCTGGATCAATACCCACGTTGCGCAATACGTTTGGATGCACCATGCCGCAGCCCAGCACTTCCAGCCATTTGCCGTTTTTGCCCATCACGTCAACTTCCGCAGACGGCTCGGTGAACGGGAAGTAGGAAGGACGGAAACGAACCTGCAGATCTTCCTCAAAGAAGTTGTTCAGGAAATCGTGCAACGTGCCTTTCAGGTTGGTGAAGCTGATGTTTTTATCAACAATCAGGCCTTCCATCTGGTGGAACATTGGGGTGTGCGTCTGATCGTAGTCGTTACGATACACACGACCCGGCGCGATGATGCGGATTGGTGGTTCCTGATCCTTCATGGTACGGATCTGAACGCCAGAGGTCTGAGTACGCAGCAGACGTGTGGCGTCAAACCAGAAAGTGTCGTGGTCAGCGCGTGCCGGATGATGGCCTGGGATATTCAGGGCATCGAAGTTGTGGTAGTCATCTTCGATTTCCGGGCCAGTCGCCACGGTAAAGCCGAGCTCACCGAAGAAACTTTCAATGCGGTCAATGGTACGGGTCACCGGATGCAGGCCACCGTTCTCAATACGACGACCCGGCAGAGAAACATCAATTGTTTCCTGCGCCAGACGGGCATTCAGTACTGCGCTTTCCAGCTCAGCTTTACGCGCGTTCAGTGCCTGTTGTACCTGCTCTTTAGCTTCGTTAATCACCGCACCCGCTGCCGGGCGCTCTTCCGCTGGCAGTTCACGCAGGGTAGTCATTTGAAGGGTCAGGTGCCCTTTTTTACCCAGATATTCGACGCGGACATTGTCTAACGCGGCAACATCTGAGGCCTGATTAATGGCGGCTGTTGCACTGGCAACCAGCTCTGCGAGATGTGACATGATTTTCCTCATTATGTCGGTGCAGACACCGATTTGGTGGACTTATTCTCTCGAATTTAGACACAAAAAAAGCCTCCATCGGGAGGCTTATCTGGCGCTGTTTTTCGTTTCATCTTTCACGCGCTAGCCTCCTGAATTCAGGTGCTAAAGTAAAAGAAGAAGCGGAAAATAGCAGCATTCATGCTTGCGTTACCTTGTGTGGTAAAAACCGTTAAGACCTTATTGAAAAGCCTGGACGGGTAAATGTCAATCTTCTGATGGTGTTAAATGAAAAGAGGGAGCAAAGCCCCCTCTCTCAACTGGCTTACGCCAGTGCTGCTTTCGCTTTTTCGACCAGAGCGGTGAACGCTACTTTGTCGAATACTGCGATGTCAGCCAGGATCTTACGGTCGATTTCAACAGAGGCTTTTTTCAGGCCGTTGATGAATTTGCTGTAAGAAATACCGTTCTGACGTGCTGCTGCGTTGATACGCGCAATCCACAGTTGACGGAACTGACGCTTACGTTGACGACGGTCACGGTAAGCGTACTGACCAGCCTTGATAACAGCCTGGAAGGCAACGCGGTATACGCGTGAACGCGCACCGTAGTAGCCTTTAGCTTGTTTCAGAATTTTTTTGTGACGTGCACGAGCAATTACACCACGTTTTACGCGAGCCATGTGAGCTCTCCTGTATCTATATTCTTAGAAAAAAAATTAAACGTTAACGACTTATGCGTACGGCAGGCACGCGATAACCAGACCCAGATCGCCTTTAGACACGAGGCCTTTTGGACGCAGGTGACGTTTACGTTTAGTAGATTTTTTGGTCAGAATATGACGCAGGTTTGCGTGCTTACGCTTAAATCCACCACCACCGGTTTTTTTGAAGCGCTTAGCAGCACCGCGTACGGTCTTAATTTTTGGCATCTTAATAACTTCCACTTCGCATTGTTAAATAAACGAAACATAGGCGAGCAAAACCTATGAGACCCGAAGGCTTCACAGATTTTGCTGCTTGAAGGCCTTACTGTTTCTTCTTAGGAGCGAGCACCATGATCATCTGGCGGCCTTCGATCTTCGTAGGGAAGGATTCGACTACTGCCAGTTCACTCAGATCGTCACGGACGCGGTTAAGCACTTCCATACCGATCTGTTGGTGGGCCATCTCACGACCGCGGAAACGCAGTGTGATCTTGGCCTTATCGCCATCTTCCAGAAAGCGAATCAGGCTGCGGAGTTTTACCTGATAATCGCCATCGTCGGTACCAGGACGGAATTTGATTTCCTTAACCTGGATAACTTTTTGCTTTTTCTTCTGTTCCTTAGAAGACTTACTCTTTTCATAAAGGAACTTGCCGTAGTCCATGATACGACAAACTGGCGGTTCGGCGTTAGGGCTGATTTCAACTAAATCTACTCCAGCTTCTTCAGCCTTTTCGATTGCTTCTCTCAGACTCACAATCCCCAGTTGCTCACCTTCCAGACCTGTTAAGCGAACTTCCTGGGCGCGAATCTCGCCATTGATACGATTCGGACGTGCCGTTTGAACTCGTTTTCCGCCTTTAATACCTTATTCCTCCAGTTGTTGAAGACTGCGGCTGCGAATCTCTTGTTGCAGCTTCTCAATCACTTCACTTACGTCCAGGCTGCCCAGGTCTTTACCACGGCGGGTGCGAACGGCCACTTTGCCTGCTTCCACCTCTTTATCACCACAGACCAACATATACGGGACACGACGTAAAGTGTGCTCGCGGATTTTAAAGCCAATCTTCTCATTTCTCAAGTCTGCTTTTACGCGAATGCCCGCATTTTGTAGTTTCTGCGTCAATTCTTTAACGTATTCAGACTGAGAATCGGTAATGTTCATCACTACAACCTGCACTGGCGCAAGCCAGGTTGGGAAGAAGCCCGCGAATTCTTCGGTCAGGATGCCGATGAAGCGCTCCAGAGAACCGAGGATAGCACGGTGAATCATTACCGGTACCTGACGCTCGTTGTCTTCGCCAACATAAGAGGCGCTTAAACGCTGCGGCAGGGAGAAGTCCAGCTGTACAGTACCGCACTGCCATGCACGATCGAGGCAGTCATACAGGGTAAATTCAATTTTCGGACCGTAGAATGCGCCCTCACCCAGCTGGTATTCGAACGGAATACCGTTCTCTTCCAGCGCAACGGCGAGATCCGCTTCTGCGCGATCCCAGGTCTCGTCGCTACCGATACGTTTTTCCGGACGCGTTGAGAGTTTGACGACGATCTTCTCGAAGCCAAAGGTGCTGTACATATCGTAGACCATACGAATACAGGCGTTAACTTCATCACGTACCTGATCTTCCGTACAGAAGATATGCGCATCATCCTGAGTAAAGCCGCGAACACGCATCAGACCGTGCAGCGCACCTGATGGCTCATTACGGTGGCAGCTACCGAACTCTGCCATACGCAGCGGCAGGTCGCGGTAGGATTTCAGACCCTGGTTGAAGATCTGAACGTGGCCCGGGCAGTTCATTGGCTTGATGCAGTATTCACGGTTCTCAGAAGAGGTAGTGAACATCGCATCTTTGTAGTTGTCCCAGTGGCCGGTTTTTTCCCACAGCACACGGTCCATCATGAACGGACCTTTCACTTCCTGATACTGGTACGCTTTCAGCTTGGAGCGCACGAACGTTTCCAGTTCACGGAAGATAGTCCAGCCGTCGTTATGCCAGAACACCATACCCGGTGCTTCTTCCTGCATATGGTACAGGTCAAGCTGCTTACCGATTTTACGGTGGTCACGTTTAGCCGCTTCTTCCAGGCGCTGGAGGTACGCGCTCAGGGCTTTTTTATCTGCCCACGCGGTACCATAAATACGCTGCAACATCTTGTTGTTGCTGTCGCCACGCCAGTAAGCACCTGCGATTTTCATCAGTTTAAAGTGATGGCAGAAGCGCATATTCGGCACGTGCGGCCCACGGCACATGTCGATGTATTCTTCGTGATGGTACAAGCCAGGCTTGTCATCATGAGAGATATTTTCATCAAGAATAGAGACTTTATAGCTCTCGCCACGCTTCACGAAGGTCTCACGCGCTTCGTGCCAGCTGACTTTCTTCTTAATGACGTCATAGTTGCTTTCGGCGAGCTCGTGCATACGTTTTTCGAGCGCGTCGATATCTTCCTGGGTCAGGGTATGGTCAAGGTCAACGTCGTAGTAGAAACCGTTGTCGATAACCGGGCCAATCGCCATTTTGGTGTTTGGCCACAGCTGTTTGATGGCATGACCTAACAGGTGCGCGCAGGAGTGACGAATGATTTCCAGACCTTCTTCGTCCTTCGCTGTGATGATAGACAGCTTCGCATCGTTTTCAATCAGGTCGGAGGCATCAACCAGCTCACCATTAACACGGCCAGCGATGGTCGCTTTCGCGAGTCCAGGACCGATGTCCAGGGCAACATCCATTGGGCTAACAGCGCGGTCGTAATGGCGTTGGCTGCCATCAGGAAGAGTAATTACAGGCATTTTATATCCTTATTTGCAGTGATGCCCCACACATAAGAGCATATACAAAGAAAATAATCGTGATTTGACAGTAGATTACGACACCATCTGACCAACAATCGTCAAATTGGCTCGTCATCATGCACCCACCGAAATCAGACAATGGCGGATTTACGGCAAGCCTTGCCATGTTAACACTAACAAAAGGGAGAATGCACCCTCTGCCGCCAGATTGATCCCTGGCACTTTCGCATGAATTTGCAGGGCGCAAATCCCAGGTGCTCGCATTCCCGAGATGCTGGGCTAATCTTGAACAGGTCCTTAAACCCAAAGGGGCATACGATGAATGTATCCAGTAGAACAGTTGTGATATTGAATATACTTTCAGCCACCGGTTTATTATTGATTCTCGCAGAGCGATTCCACTGGTTCTGACCCAGACCGTGCTGTGGCATAACCTGACGGAGCCAGGAAGCGGTATTTCCTCTCGTTTTTGATAGACTCCCCACATCAATGGACAAGGATGCAGGTTATGCCAACAAAACGATTTGCCGTAAAACACTGGAAAATGGTACTGGTGCTGATCGCTATCTGCGGTGCAATGTTGCTGTTACGTTGGGCGGCGATGATTTGGGGCTAAGACATTCCTGAACGTAAAAAAGCGGGTCGATAACGTTATCGACCCGCTTAAATTACATCTTATAGCCCAGAGAAATCGTGGTTCTGCGGTCGGTATGGTCCGGTGCAGTTTCTGGAGGTGATGAATTCCAGGTCACGTTATAGGCCACTTTCAGACCAAAGTGTTCGTTGATGGCTACGTTCAGCGCAGTCTCAGAGTTCAGCGTGGTATCGTCGGCACCAAACACAGACACACCCTGGGTAAATTTGGTGTTATCAGTCATCTGCCAGGCGTAAGTGCCGGATGCATAGCCGAGTGGCTGGGTTTTGGTTTCACCGTCGGTGAATTCGTCATACCGGACACCCGGACCGAATTCAAAACGGAAGCTGTGAACAGGCCCGTTCAGGAACTGACGACCATAACCCGTAGTGAACACATCGCGCTGGCGATACCCGTTGTAACGGTCGGTTAACCAGCTTGCCTGACCAAACAGGTAGTCATAGTCGGTCATGTTGTAACGGCTACGTCCGCCTACCGCATACTTCTCGGAAGAACGTTCGTCGTTAGCGGAGGTGTTACTGGCATTTCCCCACAGCGACCAGGCGGTAGAGCTACCGTACCAGGTCAGGGTACTGTCTGCCGTCAGAGAGGAGCTTTTCGTGTTACCGGATTGTGCCAGATACCCTGCGTTCAGGTTACCTTCAAAGGGTTTCTTCGCGGTGGTGGGATCGTCCATGACAGTAAAAACGGTATCATCGGCGGCCGCATTCATTGACGCAAACACGCCACCCGCCAGCATCAGTGCAGCGGGTACTGTCTTCAAAAGCTTCATTTTATTAAGGAGTCCGTACAACAAAAAAAGAGACCGTCACGGTCCCGGAAACTTTCTTGAGGCTCAACGACAAGGCGTCCAGAGAAAGGTAACAAATTATAAAAAGGCGCAAATAACATAGCAACGTTTTCTTATTTCATTTTTTGAATAAGAACGATCCCAAAAAGACTTTTATTGTATAAAACAAATCCCCCGCTTCTTTCCGTATTCATTTTTAAAATCATACTGTTATTTACATTGCCTTCTTGCCAATCGGTGCCAGACTTAACGTAACCCATACTAAAAGGAGGTAATAATGGTTTCTATTTATACGCTGACGCTCTCTCCTTCTCTTGATTCTGCGACGCTGACGCCACAGATTTACCCGGAAGGTAAACTACGCTGTAGCACCCCGGTGTTTGAGCCTGGCGGCGGTGGAATCAACGTGGCGCGAGCCATTACCCACCTCGGTGGCAAAGCGACAGCGATTTTCCCCGCGGGGGGAGCCACCGGTGAGCACCTGGTTTCTTTGCTGGCAGAGGAAAACGTTGCTGTGGAAACGGTCCACGCCAAAGACTGGACGCGACAAAACCTGCACGTTCAGGTGGATTCCAGCGGCGAGCAGTACCGTTTTGTCATGCCAGGGGCAAAGTTGAGTGACGATGAGTTTCGTCAACTTGAAGAGAAAGTGCTGGCGATTGAAAACGGTGCCTTACTCGTTATCAGCGGCAGTCTGCCACCCGGCGTCAGCACGGAAAAACTGACGTCGCTCATTCGCGCAGCACAACAGCGCGGTATCCGCTGCATTGTCGACAGTTCTGGAGAAGCGCTACGCGCCGCCTTAGAGCCGGGCAACCTTGAGCTGGTGAAACCCAACCAAAAAGAGTTAAGCGCGCTGGTCAACCGCGAGCTAACCCAGCCTGATGACGTTCGTACCGCCGCACAGGAGCTGGTGCGCAGTGGCAAAGCGCGACGCGTCGTGGTTTCGCTTGGCCCTCAGGGGGCGCTGGGCGTGGATGAAACGGGTTCCGTTCAGGTTGTCCCACCGCCGATGAAAAGCCAGAGTACCGTGGGCGCTGGCGACAGCATGGTCGGTGCGATGGCGCTGAAACTGGCGCAGGGCGCAACACTGCTGGAGATGACACGCTACGGCGTGGCGGCGGGTAGCGCCGCCACCATTAACCAGGGTACGCGTTTGTGTTCGCTCGCCGAGACGCAAAAAATCGTCGATTATCTGTCGCGACATTAACCCCCGTTCCCCTTCTTTAATGAAGGGGACGTGCTCTTCATAGTCGCCAAACGCAAACTATCGACTATGCTAAGAAAACTTTCATGATAACAATGAGGTGAATTATGAGCAGCGGTGACATCATTCGCTACGTCGTTACCATTCATATTCATGAAGCATCATTGACCGAACTCAATGAACTCAACAACACCTTTACCCGGGCCAATTTCCTGCTGACGCTTACGGATGATGACGGCAATATTCATGATTTAGGTACGCTCACATTTGGCCTGATTAGCGCCCTCAGCGAAGAAGAGATCCACACGCTGGCAAGCAGTCTGGTCGAAAGTGTTACCGACAAGCATGCTGAAACCGATGTAGAAACCTGGGAACGCTGGCAAAAAAAGGAACAATAAGTGCCCTGCATGAATTTAAACCGCTCAGGTGTGCGTTAGTTCGTATTTTTTTACCGCAATTTTGCGCTAACTTTATGATCTGGCAGACAACATGGGAGAGACATCATGTGGCAGGCTATCAGTCATCTTTTAAGTGAGCAACTGGGTGAAGGTGAAATTGAACTGCGTAACGAACTGCCAGGCGGAGAGATTCACGCCGCATGGCATTTACGCTACGCAGGACGCGATCTTTTCGTGAAATGCGATGAGCGGGAGTTACTCCCTATCTTCACCGCTGAAGCCGACCAGCTGGAGCTGTTATCGCGCAGTAAAACGGTCACCGTTCCTCGGGTCTGGGCCGTCGGCAGCGACCGCGATTACAGTTTTCTGGTCATGGAATACCTTCCTGCCCGCCCCCTGGATGCCCACAACGCGTTCATTCTTGGGCAACAGTTAGCACGTCTCCACCAATGGAGCGACCAGCCGCAGTTTGGCCTCGATTTTGATAACGACCTTTCCACTACCCCGCAGCCGAATACCTGGCAGCGCCGCTGGTCGACCTTTTTCTCCGAACAACGTATTGGCTGGCAACTGGAACTGGCCGCAGAAAAAGGGCTGGAGTTTGGCAATATCGACGCCATTGTCGAACACGTGCAACAACGTCTTGCTTCGCACCAGCCTCAGCCTTCGCTGTTGCACGGTGATTTGTGGTCAGGAAACTGCGCGCTGGGGCCAAATGGTCCGTTTATCTTCGATCCAGCCTGTTACTGGGGCGACCGGGAGTGCGACCTCGCTATGCTGCCACTGCATCCTGAACAACCGCCACAGATTTACGACGGATATCAGTCTGTTTCGCCCCTGCCGCAGGATTTCCTTGAGCGTCAGCCGGTGTACCAGCTGTACACCCTGATTAACCGTGCCATTCTGTTTGGTGGTGAGCATCTCGTGCAGGCGCAACGCGCGCTTGAACGCATGCTGGCGGCATAATGACAAAACGGGGTGGCATGACGCCCCCCTATTTCATTACAAAAAGCCCAGCAGAGAGAAGAAGAAGTACCCCGCCACAATGATGATGACCGGCAGGATATAAAGCGGGAAAATTTGCAGGAAAATGGTGTGACGCGGAACCACGATGCGGGATTCAATCTGTTCGCGGCTCATCCCTTCTGCACCTTTGGCCTGCTCAAGAATCAGCTGGTCTTCCACCCCTTCACGTAAAAACCGTGTCTGGCGGCTCATTCTCGCCCCTGATGCCTGTAATGCCATTGCGATAAAGATCAGCGCGTAGATAACCCAGAACCCGACATTAAGCTGCTGATGAAAATCCGGCGTTGGCGAATTAAACCAGAAGACGTTTAAAAAAGGCGTATTGAAACGCATCATCTCGATCATGACATGTGCAAAATCAAGCATTACCGCATTGATACCCGGCTGCTTTTCGCTGTGATCGTACATAAATTTGAGCACTGAAATCAGCGTGGAAATGACGGCCGGGATAAAAATCACCCAGCCAGCAACACGTTTTAAGACAGCAATGCGTCCAGCTTGTTGATACGTCATCAGTTCCCCTTCCAAAAGACGCGTTATTTGTGCCTAAGTCTACCTGCTGACCATCATTTTCGCCCGTTCTTTAAAGGCAATATGCTAAATTGCAGAGTGTACTTAGCATTTATACCCTAAAGAATTCGGGTATATCGTCTGTCGAACACCTTAGCCAGGGAGACATTGTGATGTCGACACCGCGCCAGATTGTTGCCGCTATTTTTGACATGGATGGATTACTGATTGATTCCGAGCCGCTGTGGGATCGGGCCGAACTGGACGTCATGGCCAGCCTGGGCGTCGATATCAGTCGTCGGAATGAACTGCCGGATACGCTGGGCCTGCGCATCGATATGGTGGTTGAACTTTGGTATGCCCACCAGCCGTGGGTTGGCCCCAATCACGGCGAAGTTACCGCACGCATTATCAACCGCGCCATTGCGCTGGTTGAAGAGTACAAACCGCTTCTGCCCGGCGTGCGTGAAGCGGTAGCCCTGTGTAAAGCTCAGGGGATGAAGGTTGGACTGGCCTCCGCCTCCCCACTGCATATGCTGGAAAAAGTGCTCACCCTGTTTGAGCTGCGTGACAGTTTCGATGCCCTGGCCTCAGCCGAAACGCTGCCCTATAGCAAACCCCACCCGCAGGTCTATATGGACTGCGCAGCGAAGCTGGGTCTTGATCCGCTGGTATGCGTGGCACTGGAAGATTCCGTTAACGGCATGGTGGCATCAAAAGCCGCGCGCATGCGCTCCATTGTGGTACCCGCCGAAGAAGGCCGTCACGACCCCCGTTTTGCACTTGCCGACGTGAAGCTCACCTCGCTGGCCAATCTGACGGTGCAACATTTGCGCGGTGAATAAGTAATATTCCAGTCTCGGAGGCGCGTATGACGCCGGGATAGTCGGTATCCTGCGCCCTCTGACACCCGTTTGTGACAAAGAGTTACACCGTCACCTCTTCCGCCTACTGTACAAAAACCCTATACTGTATGAATTGACAGTTTCCTGGGTTTTATCATGACGGCGGAAGGCCACCTGCTTTTTTCTATCGCGTGCGCAGTATTTGCCAAAAACGCTGAACTTACCCCCGTGCTGGCACAAGGGGACTGGTGGCATATTGTCCCTTCGGCCGTGTTGACCTGCCTGTTGCCCGATATTGATCATCCAAAATCATTCCTCGGGCAACGCTTGAAGTGGGTGTCGAAGCCCATCGCCCGCGCATTCGGCCATCGTGGGTTTACCCACAGCCTGCTGGCTGTCTTCGGCCTGCTCACGCTTTTCTATTTAAAGGTTCCTGAAAGCTGGATAGTCCCCGCCGATGCCATCCAGGGGATGGTGCTGGGTTATTTGAGCCATATTCTGGCCGATATGCTGACGCCTGCGGGCGTGCCACTACTCTGGCCATGCCGCTGGCGTTTCCGCCTGCCTATTCTCGCCCCTCAGAAAGGTAACCAGCTTGAGCGCGTTTTGTGCATGGCGCTGTTCGCTTATGCCGTCTGGATGCCCCAAACATTGCCCGAAAATAGTGCAGTCCGCTGGTCATCGCAGATGATCAATTCGCTGCAATTTCAGTTCGATCGTTTTATTAATCACCAGACAGAACATTAAACCAGCAAAATAATCGCATTTGTCATAACCCATTCCATTTGGATATAAGCGCGACATCACACTTCTGCTAACCTTGCGCCAACAGGCTCGGGAAAACCGACCACATAATAAATCAGGAGAACGGGGATGAATTTTCCACTCATCGCGAACGTTGTTGTGTTCGTTGTATTGCTATTGCTTCTGGCCCAGACACGCCACACACAGTGGAGTCTGGCGAAGAAAGTGCTGGCGGGTCTGGGCACAGGTGTTGTATTTGGTCTGGCATTACAGGCGATTTATGGCTCTGATAATCCGGTACTGAAAGATTCCATTCAGTGGTTTAATGTCGTCGGTAACGGCTACGTGCAACTGCTGCAGATGATCGTTATGCCGCTGGTGTTTGCCTCTATTCTGAGCGCCGTTGCCCGTCTGCATAATGCCACTCAGCTGGGTAAAATCAGCTTCCTGACCATTGGTACGCTGCTGTTCACCACCCTTATCGCCGCACTGGTCGGTGTGCTGGTCACCAACCTGTTTGGTCTGACTGCCGAAGGTCTGGTGCAAGGGTCTGCTGAAACGGCGCGTCTGGCGGCTATTCAGTCTAACTACGTCGGTAAAGTTGCCGATCTGACCGTGCCGCAAATGCTGCTCTCCTTCATTCCGAAGAACCCGTTTGCAGACCTGACCGGTGCAAGCCCAACCTCCATTATCAGCGTGGTGATCTTCGCAGCGTTCCTGGGTGTGGCTGCGCTGAAGCTGCTGAAAGACGATGCACCGAAGGGGCAGCGTGTTCTGACGGCGATTGATACCCTGCAAAGCTGGGTGATGAAACTGGTTCGTCTGGTGATGCAGTTAACGCCATACGGCGTGCTGGCACTGATGACCAAAGTGGTTGCGGGTTCAAACCTGCAGGACATCATCAAGCTGGGTAGCTTTGTGATTGCCTCTTACCTGGGTCTGGGCATCATGTTTGTGGTTCACGGCATCCTGCTGGGTGTGAACGGCATTAGCCCACTGAAATACTTCCGTAAAGTCTGGCCGGTACTGACCTTCGCGTTCACCAGCCGTTCCAGTGCGGCCTCTATTCCGCTGAACGTCGAAGCGCAGACTCGTCGTCTGGGTGTACCAGAATCTATCGCCAGCTTCTCAGCCTCCTTTGGTGCAACCATTGGTCAGAACGGCTGTGCGGGTCTCTACCCGGCGATGCTGGCCGTGATGGTTGCCCCGACGGTGGGTATCAACCCGCTGGATCCAGTCTGGATTGCCACCCTGGTCGGTATTGTTACCGTAAGCTCCGCAGGTGTGGCGGGTGTTGGCGGTGGCGCGACCTTCGCAGCATTGATTGTCCTGCCTGCACTGGGCCTGCCGGTAACGCTGGTTGCTCTGCTTATCTCTGTTGAACCACTGATCGACATGGGTCGTACCGCCCTGAATGTCAGCGGCTCCATGACGGCCGGTACGCTAACCAGCCAGTGGCTGAAGCAGACCGATAAAGCCGTACTGGAAAGTGAAGACGACGCTGAACTGGCGCACCGTTAATCCACTTCTGAAATAAAAAAACCGCCTGAGGGCGGTTTTTTTATGACTGTTATTCTTCAACATCACCATCCTGACGGATTTGCATTGCCCAGCGCTGCGCCGATTCCGGCACCGTGAAGGCAGGCGAACGGCGAAAGTGTTCACCTGCCAGCACGAAGGCCACATATTTGCCACGCAACTGCCAGACATCGCGAAAACCATCCACTTTCAGGGCGTGTTCAGGCGGAGCGGGCTCAACGCGGGGCACGTAGCTAATCACAGGGCGATTTTGTTGACGAAGTGGTTTCATAAGCGACGGGTTCACTAAAGCAAATTCTGACAGCAGGAAATTCCTATCATAGCCGATTCCGTCCCCACACGTCGCGCCTTCCATGCGGTATGCCGCCTCTTTCACGAAACCACCAGGCTGAAAACGTTCAGTTTATCCGCAACGACGCCGTACTTCAGTAAAAAAGCCGGGTGACGACTTAACCTCACCCGGCCTGCGATACCAACAATAACGGCACGTTTTATCAAAGATCCCCAAACGTTCCCAGACGATAGCCACGTTCCGCAATGGCATATTTCAGCGATGCCGACGTCAGCACATCCAGTTCCGCCAGACGCGGCCAGCAGTAGGCGCTTTTACGCACGGTATTATCGACAAACGCCGGGTGCGCCATCACTTCCAGCGACTTTTCACCACGCGCGGCTGAATCATCCAGCACCTGCAGGAACAGCGCTTCGCTGATCACTTCACCGTAAAACGCGCTGCTGAATCCCTCCGTTGTCGGCACAGAGAAGAACGACAGCCCGTGCAGCGCCTGCACTTCACGATCCACGCGCATCGCCACCCCTTTTCGTTGCGCAAACTCAGCGACGATGGGGAAAATCGCCGGGATCATATGCACATGGTGATGGCTGTCGATGTGTGTCGGTTCACGGCCAAACACATCAACAAAGCGGTTGAACTGACAATCCAGCTCGCGGGTAATCTCTTCAAGCGGCAGAGCGTCCTGCCCGGCCAGTTCCCAAATCCATTTCCCCAACTGTCCACCGCGCGTCAGCCCGGGCATGGGTGAAAGCGGCATCCCAAGCGTCAGCACAAAGTGCATGCCGACACCAAGCTCCGGGGTTTCACGGCTCAACAACGCCGCATGCTCAACCGCATCACCATTAATTAATGCCGTTGTTGAGGTCACTACGCCCCGGCGACAGGCTTCAATAATGCCGTAGTTCTGCCCTTTCGACAGGCCAAAATCATCGGCATTTACGATCAGCAGGTTTTCCATCGCACATCCCCTTAACGGTGTTTGAACTTCAGTTTCTCAACCGTCGCAGCAAAGTTTGGTAGCCATTTTTCATGCGCCAGGATCATCTCACTCGCCAGTTGCTCCGCGTCGCGGTCGGAATGCACCAGCGGACTGAGGTTTAGCGCCAGCAGGACATCATTCAGCTCACCGCTCAGCGCCGCATTGCTTGCCGCAATTTCAAACCCTTTGATGGTGTGGATGAGGCCCATCACTTTGTCATCAAAGTGAGTAATACGCGAATGCGGTTTGGCCCCCTCGCGGCCCAGAATGCAGGTCATCTCAACGGCCCAGTCGGCCGGGATGTTATCAATGTGTCCATGATGCGGCACGTTAACGTAGTGTTCAGCCTGCTTGTCGTTGTAAATGGCGTTGATCACCTCGCACGCCGCGTCCGAATAGTACGCCCCACCACGCTGCTCCAGCTCTTTCGGTTTGACGTTCAGGTTCGGATCTTTATACAAATCAAACAGCTGCTTTTCAACTTTCTGCACGACCTGAGCACGCGCGCCACCTTTATAGTATTCACCCATTTCGATGGCCAGCATCTCTTTCTGCTTGAAGTAGTAAAGCAGATACGAGCACGGCAGCAGGTTCAGGGAGCGGATCAGCCCTTCGCTGAACGGCAGGTCGAAGATGTTTTTCACAGAAGCGGCCGTCAGGCGGCCAGACGCCACGCCGTCGAGCAGCTCGGCAAAGCGCGATTTACCGTTCACCATCACATCTTTGATAAACACCATGTGGTTCAGACCGAACAGGTCGATGGAGAGATCGTCTTTGTCGGTCAGCTCCAGCACATCGCGGATAAACATCTTCATCCCAATCGGGATATTACACACGCCGATAAAGCGTTTGAAACTGGTGTGGCGGTAGACCGCTTCGGTCACCATTCCTGCCGGGTTGGTAAAGTTAATCACCCACGCGTTCGGGCAGATCTCTTCCACGTCTTTGATGATATCGAACACCACCGGAATGGTACGCAGACCTTTAAACAGGCCGCCCGCTCCGTTGGTTTCCTGGCCCAGATAACCGTGGCTCAGCGGAATACGCTCGTCCAGCTCACGCGCTTTCAGCTGGCCGACGCGCAGCTGCGTGGTCACGAAGTCGGCATCTTTCAGCGCCAGACGGCGATCCAGGGTTTTATGCACGGTTAACGGGACACCGGCTTTCTCAACCATGCGTTTGCACAGGTCGAAAATAATATTCAGCTTCTCTTGCCCTTCCTCAACGTCCACCAGCCATAATTCGCTCACCGGTAATTCATGATAACGTTTCAGAAAACCTTCCAGTAATTCCGGGGTATAACTGCTGCCGCCGCCAATGGTTACGACTTTTAATTTCTGTTGCATAATATCTCCCTTAGCGTATCAGGTTAACCGCCTGCAAGGTATAGCGTTCTCTTCCCGCTATTTGGGCAAGCGTTTAAGTCAATAGTCATGGCGGATATAACCGCCAAAAGTTAATTAATTACCGTCAAATTCTTTCGGTAACTGTTCGGTGTGAATGAGGTAAATTTCTTAAAGGTTTTAATAAACAGGCTGGGACTGCTGTAACCTGACTCATAAGCAATGTCGGTCACGGAGTAGTTGGTAATTTCCAGCTGTTTTTTGGCAAAATTAATGCGGATTTCATTAATGATCTGCACGGGTGTTTTTCGATAATAACGCTGAGTGGCACGGGTTAAATATTCCTGCGACTTACCCGACAGCGAAACCATATTTTCCAGTGCGTTATCACTGAACTGCCCTTTGTCATGCATCAGCTCAACGGTGCTACGGAGCCATTGCGGGATATCGTCAATTACCTGTTGTTCTTCACGGTGATGGCGAAGACGGTTCATCACGTAGAATGTCACGGTTTCAATAAACTCATCGAACTCATTGTCGCGGAAGTTAAGCGAGGCTATAACCGTTTCGATCCAGGTCATAAACTCATTTTTGACGCGATACACCTGTGACGCCACAAAGCAGAACGGGACCAGCGGCAGATAGTGTTTCTCAAAGAAGCGCTTACTGACACCCACATTAAGAATGCGGGTGGCACCAAATTCATAAAAGCTCTGGTGATAGGACCCCATCGGCAGGAAGACAAAGTCACCGCGCTCCAGCAGAACGCGTTTGCCGTTAATCTCCTGGTAGTAGCGGCCAGTCAGAACAATCGTGAACTCGTAGTAGTCATGCTGATGCAGACCGCTGGCGCTCTCCGTCTTGTTGTAGATAACCACGTGAAAATTCTTGCCATTAAACAGTTGCTGCTCAAGTGCGGTTTTAATTTCCATCGTGCTGACCTCCTGCTACTGAATCTGACTTACTGCATCTTTTCGTGAAGCTCGATTAACTCCGCCACCAGCTCACGTGCCAGCATGGAGGTCATCAGGTGATCCTGGGCATGCACCAGCACCAGGCTGACCTTCATCTTCCCTTCGCCTTGATCACCTTCAATCAGTTTTGTCTGCACGAGGTGAGCTTCATTCAGCGCGGTACGGGACTGCTCCATCATGGTTTTCGCTGCCGCGAAATCACCCTGTTTGGCCTGCCGAAGCGCGGCATACGCCAGGCTGCGCGCCTGACCGGAATTGATGATAAGGCCCATCACGACTTCTTCTAAATCATTCTCTGCGCTTTCTTCGGCAACGATACTATCCAAATCTAACATCTTTTAGCTCCTTTTCACTGGCGCGGGTTGCCCCGCGCCGTGCAATTTTAGAATTTCAGTGAGAGGGCAATATCCTCTTCGCTCTCTTCTTCATCGATAATGGTTGCAGCTTTGTTCGCAATCGCCACGAATGGCATGTAGAGCATTGTCGAAATCCCGAGGTTGAATATCGCCAGCAGGAAGGCGGCTACGCTACCGTTAGTGTTGAAGAACGCGCCCAGACCCGCCGGCATTGTCCACGGTGCAATGTTGGTGATTGGCGGGATAATTCCCAGGTAATACGCCGTCAGGGTAATCGCGGCCAGCAGCGGCTGAATCAGGATGAACGGGATGAACATTACCGGGTTCATGATGATTGGCAGACCAAACAGGATCGGTTCGTTAATCTGGAAGATGCCTGATGGCAGCGCCAGCTTCGCAACCTGGCGATAGTCAGCACGACGAGAGACAATAAAGACCGCGATGATCAGACCCAGCGTCGCCCCGGTACCCCCCAGGAAGATATAGGAATCAAGCATCGGCTTCGCCCACACATGGAAGGTTTTACCGGCTGCCAGCGCCGCATCAACGGAACCGTACTGCTGGTAAAGCGCAACGTTTTCCAGTGCCCACGGGGTCATAATACCGCTGTCCAGCGCTGCCAGTGCCAGTGAACCATGCACGCCGAAGAACCACAGCAGGGAGGTAAAAATCACATACGCCCAACCGACCACTCCACCCATTGACGCCAGCGGCGTAGAGATAGAGTCCATGATGATCTGGTGGAAGTTTGTGCCCCAGTGAGAGAGCACCCAGGCAATAATCCCCATGATGGAGAGAATAATGAAGCCTGGAATCAACGCGGAAAATGAACGAGAAACGGAAGCGGGTACGCTGTCCGGCAAACGGATCACCCAGTTGCGACGGATAATAAAGGTGAACATTTCGGCAACCACCAGACCGATAACAATACCGGAAATAATGTTTGCCCCACCCAGCCAGTTGGCACCGACTGCGTAAGCCTCACCCACGCTATAAGGCGTTACGGTCATAAAAGCGGCGACGGATAATAACCCCGCAGCCAGCGGATCAACTTTACGCTCTTCTGCCAGCGCCATCCCAATAAAGAAAGGGGCCATCAGCGACATAATACCCAACGTACCGTTGTATACGTTGCCGCCGATGGCTTTAAAACCATTAAGGGTTTCAATAGTGGAAGCGTCTAACCGAATTCCTAATGAATAAAAGAAGGAACCTTCACCAAAGCTCAGAAAAACGTTGTTAATTAAAACGAACATTGCCCCGGCCAGCGTCAACGGCATTAATTTAATAAAACCGTTTTTGATGGCATTAACGTGAGGCTGCTTTCCTATTTTAACAGCAAAAGGAAGGAGTACCTTTTCAAGTGAAGCGATGACTTTACTCATAGGAAAATACCCTTAAATGCCGCAACGAGGGTTACGGCGTATTGTGTGTGAAATTACTCTTTGACGGGAAAAATAAAAAATTAATTTGCAGCTCTTTTAATCGCTGCAACGGCAGCTTTTAATACACCTAAACCATCAATTTTGCCGTACAGCGCAGAGTCGATCACTTCGACAGGCTTATTGGGTAACAAGCGCTGGATTTCCGGCAACATATAAGCGATTTGTGGCCCCAGTAATACGACATCGGCCGTCTGTCCCTTTTCGCCCGCCAGCGTTTCTGGAAACGCTTCAATCACCACAGGGACTTCATACTTTTCGGCCTGCGTACGCATCTTTGACACCAGCAGTGAAGTTGACATGCCCGCTGAACAGAACAGATAGATATGTTTCTTTTCCATAGTCATTTCCCTCTTGTATGACTACCTGCCGTCGCGCTATCACTCGACTCGCTGTCCTGGCTGACAGGTAGTTTGTTCGCTATTGTTTATCGTTGAAGTGAGTATACGGCATGGTACAAGGAGGGGATAATTCTGAACAGACTCAAATTGTCTCTGGTTGACCTGGCTTGTTGACTACCTTCACATTTCAGGTAAATAATTCGCGCAAATAAATAAGATTTACGTATGTATAAAAAAAACCGGCACGCAGGCCGGTTTGTTAACATTCTCAGGCTAGCAGGGTTATTTCACCTTAGCCGCCTGCGGATCGGTATCGTACTCGGCGCAGGTCTGGTAACCCGAATTGATCACGTGTCCAGTATCGTCCAGCGCGACAAAGTAGGTTTCAGCCTTACCATCTCGTTGACCCAGGATATAGGTCTGACACGTACCACGCGCATGAATCATCGTGATTTCAGACGATGGTTTACCGGCAATCGCGGCGACCTGCGAGCGTGTCATCCCTTTTTTGACGTCTTTAACCACAGGTTGTGTGAACTGATCTTTGGTGCGATCGTAAGCTGTACACCCTGCCAGCATAGTCAGAACCGCCGCTGCACCCAGAATTCCTGCTATGTTCTTGTTCATTTCCCGTCCTCTTGTTTATCAACGCGTTACCTAAGCATGGAATAAAAAGTACTATTGTTCAACTTTGCGGGTTATGCCAGATGAATTTTGGAAAATTCCAGTAAAACAGCGATAAGCTGCTAAATCGCCGTAATTTAACCCACTCGAAACTGTGATCCTTGTCGTTTTACGCCCGAAGAGTTAGCTTTAACAGATCATACTTTCTGTTTCGTTCTGCATAGGGAGGGCGTCATGGCTCTGCAACAAGAAATTATTCAGGCGCTGGGCGCAAAACCAGCAGTAGACGCAAATGAAGAGATCCGTCGAAGCGTCGACTTTTTAAAATCCTATTTGAAAACCTATCCCTTTCTGAAGTCGCTGGTGCTGGGTATCAGTGGGGGTCAGGACTCCACGCTGACCGGCAAGCTGTGTCAGATGGCCATTTCCGAACGGCGTGAAGAGACCGGCGATGAAACGTTACAGTTTATCGCGGTACGCCTTCCTTATGGTGTGCAGGCAGACGAGCAGGATTGCCAGGATGCGATCGAGTTTATCCAGCCAGACCGCGTCCTTACCGTGAATATCAAAGGTTCAGTGCTGGCGAGTGAGCAGGCACTGCGTGAGGCAGGTATTGAGCTGAGCGATTTTGTCCGTGGCAACGAAAAAGCCCGCGAACGCATGAAAGCGCAATACAGCATTGCGGGAATGACCAAAGGCGTTGTCGTGGGTACCGACCATGCGGCTGAAGCGATCACGGGGTTCTTCACCAAGTACGGCGACGGGGGCACTGATATCAACCCGATCTTCCGTCTGAACAAACGTCAGGGGAAGCAGTTGCTTGCCACGCTGGGCTGCCCGGAACATCTTTATAAGAAAGCGCCAACGGCCGATCTGGAAGACGATCGCCCTTCCCTGCCGGATGAAGCCGCGCTGGGCGTCACTTACGACAACATTGATGATTACCTGGAAGGTAAAAAACTGGATGAAGGTACCGCGAAGATCATTGAGGGCTGGTATCTGAAAACCGAGCACAAACGCCGTCCACCGATCACCGTGTTTGATGATTTCTGGAAGAGATAATCGTCTGTGATGATTGCGGGTGGCGGTCCATAGCAGACCGCCATCCGGTACAAGGAACAGCCTGAACGATTGCTCAGTGGCCGGGTAGCCAGGTTATTTCGCTGAACAGTAACGTTCCTTTCGACTCCAGCAAACGGAGAGTATGCGTTCCTTCCTCCCAGCTTGCACCCTGATCGGCCGTCAGCAATTTTTCGCCAAGCTGCCACGCGCCGCTTAACACCAGAACCACGCCACCGCGTGAGCCAAAGGTGGTAAACGTGCGGTCAGCAACGCGGACTTTCGCCTGACAGCAGTCCCGCCGGGTCATAATATTGAAGTCCATCGACATCTTCCCGTCGGTAAGCAGCGCTTTCACCGGTAGATCGCCCGAAAAACTAAAAGGCTGGTGATGCTTCAGGGTATGGCAAAACGCCTTACCGGCATCCAGCGTTACCTCTCCCCCTTCCAGCAAGGCGATCACCCGATCGACGCCGGGGAACGAAGAGAATTCGCCATTACTGGCAATGGAGGCAATGCTGGCGCGCCAGAAAAAATCACGCGTCGCGGGAGGAAAACAACAAATTTCACGAGTCTCGCCAGCACCATTGCGCCAGAGACTGACCGGCATTTTACGGATATCAAAAAACTCCATCACCACTCCTGAAAGGCACAGCATGCGCCCGGGCAAGGATATCGCTATCGTTGCTGTCTTGTTTGTTATCGTTGGGTACTCACAGACGTATTATCGGCAACAGAACAGGCAGGCCTTAGCTGGATGCGAATAAAAATTCTAACACCATGACTCTGCTATACATTCTCTGAAGCGACTACAGGAGGATACCGCGCTTATGGCGGCAGGCAAGAGGGATAAAAGAAAAAACCGCCGGCCCTGTCCACAGCGATTGCGCTTTTGTGGACAGGATCCCGGCGGTCTTAAGATGTTGAACCGATTATTCGGTTGGTGCAGGCATTTTACCTTCCAGCGCCGGACGTTCTGTCAGACGCTTCTCAAAATTGGCATTAAATTGTTTTTTCTGTTCAGGGGTCAGAATGTTGTAGATCTTGTTCTGGGTTTCCATGTGAGCCAGCATGCGGGCTTTATTCTGCTCAGCCATTTTGTCGATTTGCGCTTCGGCTTTTGCCTTATCGAAGCTGTCGCTGGCAATGATGTCATGCATCGCGCGGCGCTCTTCCAGCGAAGGACGTTTCATCTGGTCACGCTGGCTTTTCATGATGTCGCGCACCTGCTGCTTCTGCGCATCGGTCAGGTTCAGACCTTTAAACATCATGTCGTGGTTCATACCCGGCATGCCCTGATGATGCATCATCATTTTGCCTGACAGCGGCGCGGCAGGGGTGGTGGTTGCGGTATCTGCGGCGAACGCCATGCTGGTAGCGCCCAGAGCCAGGGTAGAAGCAACAAACAGTGCAGTTAACTTACGCATAATTTATTTCCTTACTTTCAGTTATTCTTCGGCGCTATGCCGTGTTGACGAGATTAACTTTACAAGGTTTAGCGTCAATTAGTCAGAGCATTGGTAAAGCAATGAAAGTGTAAAAAACACTTTATCGCCAATTATGGAGAAATTAAGAATAAAACGTGGAGAGTTGAAACAAAAAATATTCAATATGATGATTTTAAAGAAATTATGAGAGAGTATAGCGAAGCAATGCTTATTTTGAAAGCAATCACCCAGGAATAATCTGTAAAAACTCGCTAAGCGCTTTATTTGCGAAGAAAATAAGTTTTTGGCGAAAATAGAAATGATAACTCATACGATTTGCCCCTCTTTCCACAAGAGGGGCAAACCGGCTCAGCTCATTTTTTCCAGCATCAACCCGGCTCTCAGCCCAAACGCGACGGAAGGGTTCGGGAACAGGACATACTCCGTGGCTTTCTGCACCTCATAGCGCTCATCACCGTCCTCTGCCAGCAATACCCCCTGGCGGAATGGCGTGAAGTTCAGCGTATGTGCCGCCATGTGAAGAAGGAAGGCATCGCTGCGGCGCGTTATCTGTTGTACAACCCGATAACGCTCAACGGGTTCATGTGCGTGCTCAGGCGCGGTTCCGCCCAGCAGCGCCCGAAGCGCAAGATGCGTAGGTGCAAAGCGCGTGAGATCGTTCTGCCCAAATGGCAGTGCTTTTCCCAGCTCCAGCGTGCAGGCCAGCGCCCCGAAATGTTCGCAGGTAAAATGGGTGAACGTTCCTCCCGGTGACTGATGGAATACCAGCGCTTCCAGACCCGCATCCCCCAGCCAGCTCAGGAACGTTTCATCCCACGGCTGATGACGCTGCGGTAAAACACCAAAGCGTACATGGTATGACGCCCGGATCGCCGTATGCAGATCAAGATGCCAGCGGTCTGGCCCAGCGGTGGCAAAAAACGTGGCCACCACCTTCTCCAGCCACTGCGCGCGCACCGTTTCGTCACCCTGCGGGAACTGCGACCAGCGGCCACCGAACATCCGGTTAATATCACTCAACAGATAACGCTTATTTTGCGCCAGCGCAGGTGGATTCCCGAGCACCACCAGCAGACGGCATTGCAGGGTGATATCACCGCGATACAATGCGCGCAGCAGCAGGTCGACAATCTCAACGGGTGCAGTTTCGTTACCGTGAATGCCGGTTGAAAGCAGAAGCGACAGCGTATACTTCCCGGATGGCGTCAGCTCAAGCACTCCGCGCCCCAGCCACCGCCAGTGGAATGAGGGGCCTTCCCCCTCAGCCTGCTCAGGCATGTCGTCTGCCAGCGTCAGCGCCAGTAAATTTTCCATATCCTCTCCTTTAGCGCTGGAATGGATAAACCGACCCCAGCTGCAGGATCGTCGTTAACGCATCCAGCGCCTCGCGGCCTTCACGCAGCAGCTGCGGGTCGACCAGATCGGCCGGCGTTAATCTGTCGCGATAGTAACGATCCACCCAGTCATTCAGGGTATTAAAGAGCGTATCGTTCATCATGACGGCAGGATTCACCGCCTGCATTTCGTTCTGCGTCAACACCACGCGCAGACGTAAACACGCCGGGCCACCGCCGTTTGCCATACTTTCGCGCAGGTCAAACACGCGCAGTTCGTCAATCGGGTTATCGGCTTTCACCAGCTCGCTCAGATAACGCCACACCCCTGCATGGTTGCGGGACTCCTGCGGCAGCACCAGCATCATGCTGCCGTCATCACGGCTCAACAGCTGGCTGTTGAACAGATAGGTTTCAACCGCATCCTGCACGCTGACCGCGTCAGTCGGCACCTGAACCGGCATAAACCCGGGAACACGCTCATGCAGCGTAGCGAGCAGTTTCTCCTGATGGGCAAACGCCTGCTCGTGGCAGAACAACACCTGACGGTTAGAGACGGCAATGACGTCGTTGTGGAACACGCCCTGATCGATCACTTGCGGGTTCTGTTGGGCGAAAATCAGCTGTGAAGGATTAACCTGATTCAGGCGCGCAACCGCCTGGCTTGCCGCCAGCGTCTGACGGGCAGGATAACGGGTTGGCTCAGCGTGGCCCCCCTCCTCGCGCCCGTAAATAAACAGCTGCAAGCCGGGCTCACCATAATCGCCCCCCAGACGGTTATGGTTCGCCGCCCCTTCATCGCCAAACATCGCCACCTGCGGCAGCGCCTGGTGTACGTCAAAATGGGTGTCATTATGGAAAATGGCGCGCAGCACGCGCTCGGTGGTGTCCGCTTCGGTGGCGCGGTGGAACTTGTTATTCAGGTTCGCGACCGTCAAATGGACTTTGCCATCCAGCGTATCGGCTGACGGCGCGACGGTTGCCGCATTTGCCACCCACATCGAAGAGGCGGAGCTGGCCGCAGAGAGCAGGTATGGCGTCTGGGTGCCCGCTTTTTCAACCACCTGCTCGTCACTGCCGCTGAAACCAAGCTGACGCAGGACGGCCACGTTTGGCCGCTCCTGAGGGGGGATCACCGCCTGCGGAAAACCCGCATCCGAGAGGGCTTTCATTTTCAGCAGCCCCTGCTTCGCCGCCAGTTTCGGGTTAGAGACCTGAAAACGGTGCTTCGTCGAGGCTTCATTACCAAACGACAGGCCAGCATAGTGGTGCGTCAGCCCCACCAGCCCGTCAAAGTTCACTTCACGCGCTTTCATGGCTATCCCCCTGGGTAAAATCCAGACCCGGATTCAGCGTCTCCGGCAGCGTCAGCGCGGGTGTTTCCAGGCTTGCCATTGGCCATGCGCAGTAATCTGCCGCATACCATGCGCTGGCGCGATGGTTGCCCGACGCCCCCACGCCGCCAAACGGGGCGGTGCTCGCTGCGCCGGTAAGCGGTTTGTTCCAGTTCACAATCCCCGCGCGCGCTTCGAGCAGCAGCTGATCAAACTTCTCGCGATGAGGTGAAATCAAACCGCTCGACAAACCGTAGCGGGTGTTATTCGCCATCCTGATGGCACTGTCAAAATCGTCATAGCGCCAGACACACAGTAATGGGCCGAAGACCTCTTCATCCGGCACGTTGCTCGTGCCGCTCATCTCAACAATGCCCGGTGTCAGCAGCGACGTACCTGGCTGAACCTGCTTCGGCTCCAGCAAGGTTTTCGCGCCCCGCGCCACATGAGCCTGCCAGGCTTTCAACACGTTCTCTGCCGCCTGCGCTGAAATCAGCCCGCCGATAAACGGCTGGGGGTCTGCATCCCACTTAGCAGGCATCAGACGTGCGCTCACTTCGACCAGACGTTTCAGGAACGCATCGCCCTGTGCGCCACGCTTCACCAGCAACCGACGGGCACAGGTGCAGCGCTGTCCGGCGGTAATAAAGGCTGACTGGATCGTCAGATGCACAGCGGCATCAATATCGTCGGGATCTTCCACAATCAGCGGATTATTACCGCCCATTTCCAGGGCAAGGATTTTCTCCGGCTGTCCTGCCAGTTGGCGGTGCAGTTGATAGCCCGTACCGGCGCTGCCGGTGAACAGCAGGCCGTCAATGTCATTTAGCGCACTCAGCGCCTGGCCGGTTTCACGCCCGCCCTGCACCAGGTTGAGTACGCCTGGTGGTAAACCCGCCTGCTCCCAGAGTTTCACCACCGCCTCACCGGTTAACGGCGTTAACTCACTCGGTTTGAAAATGACGGTATTGCCCGCCAGCAACGCAGGCACAATATGGCCGTTTGGCAGATGGCCCGGGAAGTTATACGGGCCAAATACCGCGAGCACGCCGTGCGGACGGTGGCGCAGCGTGGCCGCCCCGTCGGGCATTTCAGTGTGTTGTTCACCGGTACGGGTATGGTATGCCTTCACCGAAATGGCGATTTTGTTAATCATCGCCGTCACTTCGGTTGTGGCTTCCCAGCGAGGCTTACTGGTTTCGGAAGCAATAATTCGCGTCAGTTCAGCCTTATTCACCTCAAGCAGTGCGGCAAATTTTTCAACAATCGTCTGACGCGCGGAGAAAGGCTGTTTCGCCCACGCCGGGAACGCACGACGCGCGGCGTGACAGGCTTGTTCCACCTGCGCGGTGCTGGCATCATTTCCCTTCCAGAGCACCTCTTGCCCCACCGGGTTCGTTTTCACGCGATGTTCGCCCTCGCCCGCCACCCAGTCACCGTTAATCCATAAAGTCATGCTGTTTTCTCCTCAGGGCAGAGTCGCACCAGGCGCACCGTGTCGCCGGCATTACATTTCAGGGCATCAAGCTGTGCGGCGGTCAGCACCAGACGTTCACATTTCGGATCGGTGCGTATCAGCATGGCGCGGAAATTATCATAATGTTCGTTAGACACCAGGCACGCCGGCCATTCACCCGGCGCAGGCTGGCCTTCAGACACTGTCACCAGGCGGCTTTTACGGATCGCACGCACGCGGTCAATATCGCACTCAAGCGTAGGCCCGCCGTCAAAGATGTCGACGTAATTGCGGTAGCGGAAGCCTTCTTTCTCCAGCACCGCGCGGGCAGGGGCCGTTTGCGGATGCACTTCACCGATCACCGCCTGCGCTTCCGGGCTTAAGAAATGGGTATAAATAGGATGTTTCGGCATCAGCTCGGCGATAAACGCTTTCTGCCCGGTACCGCAGAGATAGTCCGCGCGGCTAAACTCCATTGAAAAGAAGCGTTCGCCCAGGCTTTCCCAGAACGGGGAATAGCCTTTGTCGTCGATCACACCGCGCATCTCAGCAACCACTTTTTCGTTGAAGCGGTCGCGGAACGCCGCCATAAACATAAAGCGCGACTTGGAGAGTAAATAACCGTTGCCCTCCTTGCGCCACGCCGGATCGAGAAACAGCGTGCAGAGCTCGCTGGCACCGGTGTGGTCATTACAGAGAAACAGCGTTGGCAGTGCGTTATAGACGTTCAGCTCTTTCGAGGCGTGAACCATCGTACCAACCCGGTAGTTGTACCACGGGTCATTTAGCCCCACAGCCACTTCGATGGCGCAAATCCCGGCGACTGCGCCCGTTTCAGTATCTTCCAGCACGAACACATAGCCCTGTTCGCTTTTCGGCAACGTCCCTTGCCAGGTTTGCAGGGCGCGCTCAATGCGCGCCGACAGCGTTTTTTCATCGGCAGGAAGCGAGGTCAGCCCGCCTCCTGTCTTACCGGCAAGCAGCATAAGCCCGGCGAGATCGCCGCGCTCAACGGGACGGATGACCATCATGATGACACCCCGGACTTCACATGTTCACAGGCCAGCGCAAAACGATCTAACCCGGTTTTCACCTCTTCTTCACTGACAACCAGCGCAGGGGCAAACCGCACCACGTTGGCACCGGCAATCAGCACCATCACGCCCATTTTTGCTGCTTCCTGTGAAATAAGTTTAGCTTTTCCGGCAAACTCAGGCGTGAGTTCACAGCCAATTAACAGCCCCAGACCACGGATCTCTTTAAACAGGCCGGTTTTGCTGTTGATGGCATTCAGGCGTTCAACAAACCAGTCGTGACGCTGTTTCACGCCGTTCAGCACTTCCGGGGTGTTGATGATATCCAGTACCTGCCCGGCCACGGCGGATGCCAGCGGGTTACCGCCGTAGGTGGTACCGTGAGTACCAACGGTCATCACGCTGGCGAATTTATCCGTTGTCAGCATCGCCCCCACCGGGAAACCGCCGCCCAGCGCTTTAGCGGTAGAGAGAACGTCCGGCGTAACGCCATAGTGCATATAGGCATACAGCTCACCGGTGCGGCCCACGCCCGTCTGCACTTCGTCAAAAATCAGCACTGCGTTATGACGATCGCACAGCTCGCGCAGCCCCTGCAGGAATGCTTTCTGCGCCGGAAGCACACCGCCTTCACCCTGCATTGGCTCGACAATCACCGCACAGGTGGTATCGCTGATAAGCTCGCTGGCCGACGCCAGATCGTTATAAATGCCGTGACGGATATCTGGCGGCAGCGGCGCAAAATCCTGGGAGTAGGACGGTTGACCACCCGCGCTCACGGTAAAGAGCGTGCGGCCGTGGAAAGCATTTTTAAACGCGACAATTCCGCTCTTATGCACGCCAAATTTATCGTGCGCATATTTACGCGCCAGCTTCAGCGCGGCTTCGTTCGCTTCCGCACCCGAGTTACAGAAAAAGACTTTTTCCGCAAAGGTGGCGTCGATCAGTTTTTTCGCCAGACGCAGTGCTGGCTCGTTGGTGTAGCCATTGCCGGTATGCCAGAACTTTGCCGCCTGATCGTTCAGCGCCTGACGCAGTGCCGGGTGCGCATGACCCAGCGCATTGACCGCAATCCCACCCGCAAAGTCGATATACTCTTTGCCCTGCTGATCCCACAGGCGTGAGCCTTCCCCACGTACCGGAATAAAAGCCGCCGGGGCGTAAACCGGCATCATCCATTCATCAAAATTTTCACGCGTAATTGACAGAGACATAGCGACCTCATCCGGTAAATAAAAGGTTGTTTAAATGTTAAATAATTGAGTGTTTGCCCTGTGAATGTAGATTGCAGAGTTCGTGCCAGCCAGCGATAAAAATGCATAAACGGGATGGAGTGACAGAATATCAATAGCTTACGATATGGAATTATTCACTGTTATTGCATAAAAAGTGAATATTTTTACGGTAAGCGGCGCTTTGCCGCATGAAAACAAGAAAGAGTATGCACAGGCCAAATATAATTCTGGAATTGTGATCGCTCGCGAAATTTATTGACCATTTACGCCCTGTAACAGGGCGAGACGCGTCAGAATGGTGCAAATATTGCACCGTTGACATTATCTGTTGCAGTTATTGGTCAATCCCCGTAACAGATGAAAGAAATTCTGCTACCATCCATGCACTATTCACCTTGCATTGGCAGCGACTATGAAATTTGTCTCTTTTAATATCAACGGCCTGCGTGCCCGCCCTCACCAGCTTGAAGCGATTGTTGAGCAACATCAGCCAGATGTGATCGGCCTGCAGGAGACAAAAGTTCACGACGATATGTTCCCCCTCGAAGAGGTGGCAAAACTGGGCTACAACGTCTTTTATCACGGGCAGAAAGGCCACTACGGTGTGGCGCTGCTGACTAAAGAAACGCCGGTTTCCGTACGTCGCGGTTTCCCGGGCGATGACGAAGAAGCCCAGCGCCGCATCATCATGGCCGAAGTGCCTTCTGCACTCGGAAATATCACGGTGATCAACGGCTATTTCCCACAAGGTGAGAGCCGTGACCATGAGACCAAATTCCCGGCTAAAGCCAGGTTTTACCAGGATCTGCAGGATTACCTGACAAGCGAACTGAAGAAAGAGAACCCGGTGCTGATCATGGGCGACATGAATATCAGCCCGAGCGATCTGGATATTGGTATTGGGGAAGAGAACCGTAAACGCTGGCTGCGCACCGGTAAATGCTCTTTCCTGCCGGAAGAACGCGAGTGGATGCAGCGTCTGCTGGGCTGGGGTCTGGTTGACACCTTCCGCACGGCTAACCCGGAAACGCAGGATCGCTTCTCATGGTTCGATTACCGCTCAAAAGGTTTTGATGACAACCGTGGCCTGCGTATAGACCTGCTTCTGGCCAGCTCGCCGCTGGCAGAACGCTGCATTGAAACCGGTATTGATTACGATATCCGCAGCATGGAAAAACCGTCTGACCACGCGCCAGTGTGGGCGAAATTCAAACTGTAACCCCGTGTGAACATTCAAAAATTACTCTTCCTGTGCGCCCTTTTGGGCGCATTTATTCTGGCGTTTGTGTTTCTTCCACCAGAGATGCTCTCCCTGGACGCCATCAAAACACACCAGCAAACGTTGCTCGCGCAGGTGGCACATTCACCACTGCAAAGCGCCCTGCTCTATTTTGCGGTGTATGTCGCGATTTCGGCGCTGTCGATCCCCGGAGCAGCAATCCTGACGCTGCTGGGAGGAGCCCTTTTCAGCCTGTGGGAAGGGACACTGCTGGTCTCGTTTGCCTCTACGCTGGGGGCGACGCTTGCTATGCTCGCCAGCCGCTATCTGCTGTGCGACTGGGTACAACAGCGCTTTGCTGCGCAGATGAAAACGGTCAATGCCGGAATGTCTCGCGACGGCGCGCGCTACCTTTTTGCCCTGCGCCTGATGCCTCTGTTTCCCTTTTTTCTGGTGAACCTGCTGATGGGGCTTACCCGTATTAGCGTGCGACGCTACTGGTGGGTGAGCCAGCTCGCCATGCTGCCCGCAACGGTTGTTTTTCTTAACGCCGGGCGAGAGCTGGGAAAACTGACATCGCTGCGCGATATTCTGTCGCCAGGTCTGGTATTCGCCTTTACACTACTGGGGTTATTGCCCCTGGCCACCCGGTGGCTGTTTTCTCATTGCACCCTTTCTTCGTTTAAAAAGTGAGGCATTATGCGCCGTGTGCGTTTTTGCGCGTTTCTGACAGGTCTGCTGCTGGCTGTCCCTGCATTTGCAGCAGACAGCTGGCAATCCATTCAACAACAAGCTAAAGGCCAGACCGTCTGGTTTAACGCCTGGGGTGGCGATCAGGCGGTAAACCGCTACCTGGACTGGGTCAGCGGCGAGATGAAAACGCACTACGCCATAAACCTCAAAATTGTCCACCTGGCCGATGCCGCCGATGCCGTAAAACGCATTCAGACGGAACATGATGCAGGACGAAACCACAACGGTTCAGTCGACCTGCTATGGGTCAACGGAGAAAATTTCCGCACGCTGAAAGAGGCGAATCTGTTGCAAACCCAGTGGGCACAGACCCTGCCGAACTGGCGGTACGTCGATACCCACAAACCGGTCACGGAAGATTTTGCCATCGCGACCGATGGCGCGGAATCTCCGTGGGGCGGCGCTCAGCTCACCTTTATCGCCCGCAAGGGAAGCATGCCAACGCCGCCGGATAATCCCCAGGCCTTGCTGGCCTGGGCGCAGCAACATCCGGGTAAAGTGAGCTACCCTCGCCCACCGGATTTTACCGGCACTGCGTTTCTGGAACAGTTACTCCTGAACCTCACCACCCAGCCTGAGGCGCTAAAACGCGCGCCTGATAACACATTTGCGCAAGTGACAGCCCCACTCTGGAACTACCTCGACAAACTGCACCCACTGCTGTGGCGCGAAGGGAAAGACTTCCCCCCTTCGCCTGCACGCATGGATACCCTGCTTGCCGCTGGAAACCTGGATCTGTCACTGACGTTTAACCCCGCACATGTGCAGCAAAAAGTGGTCAGCGGCGAGTTGCCTGCCGACAGCTACAGTTTCGGTTTTCGTGGCGGGATGATCGGTAACGTCCATTTTGTTGCCATTCCGGCCAATGCCAGTGCGAGCGCAGGTGCGAAAGTGGTCGCCAATTTCCTGCTTTCACCGCAGGCGCAGATCCGCAAAGCCAATCCGGCCATCTGGGGTGACCCAACCGTACTCGATCCCAAAACGCTGCCCGCCGTCGAGGCCAGGCAACTTAGCGCACATGCACCGGAAGGTTTACCGGTTGTTCTGCCGGAACCGCATGCCACCTGGGTTAACGCGCTGGAGCAGGAATGGTTTCGTCGTTACGGTACCCACTAAGCGTGCTCGTCTGGCTGGCGATGGCGGTCATTTATATACCGCTACTCCCCGCCGGAGCCATGTTGGTAACACCGGCATTGTCGCAGGCGAACTGGCAGTCGCTGGCTGACGATCCGCAGTTACCCCAGGCGCTCGCCGCCACGCTGGTGTCCGCGATAATTGCCACTCTGGGCGCACTCGTTATCGCCCTGTTTTTTATCACCGCGCTATGGCCTGGTGAACGCTGGCGTCGCCTGTGCAGCCATTTGCCCTGGTTACTGGCCGTTCCCCATGTTGCTTTCGCCACCAGCGTCTTGCTGACGTTTGCGGAGGGCGGCCTGTTTTATCAGGTCTGTACATTCTGCTCACCGCAGCTCGATCGTTACGGTATCGGGTTAGGGCTGACGCTTGCCGTCAAGGAGGGGGCTTTCGTGTTGTGGGCGATTTACGCCGTATTGCCTGAAACACGGCTGGCACAGCAAAATGTGGTTTTGCAGACTCTGGGCTACGGCCGCATTCAGAGGCTGTGCTGGCTGGTGCTTCCCACCATCGCCCCTGCGCTGGGTGCGGTCATGCTGGCAGTGCTCGCCTGGTCGCTTTCTGTTGTGGATATGGCCATTATCCTCGGGCCGGGAAATCCCCCCACGCTGGCGGTGCTGGCCTGGCAGTGGCTCAGCCAGGGAGATGCGCAGCAGCAGGCCAAAGGTATGCTGTTGTGTCTGGTTTTGCTCACACTCCTGGCCCTGCTGGCGGCGCTGGGTTATGGCGTCTGGAAAGCCTGGCGGCGTACGCTACCCGGTCTTTCCGGGATCCGCCACAGTTCAGCCCTCGTGGTGCCTGAAAAGACGCTGTCCTGGCTGCTCCCGGGTTGTGGGATCCTCTGTGCCATCGTGCTGCTCTTCCTGGCAAGGCATGAGGATGTCGCCCGTTCCTTCATCGCCACCAGCCTCGCGTTTGGTCTGCTCTCCAGCCTGCTGGCCCTTGCGCTGATCGTTATCTGGCTCGAATGGGGGCCACAGCGCGGTGCGCAGTGGGTCTGGCTGCCGCTCGCACTGCCTGCACTGCCGCTAGTCTCCGGGCAATATGTTGTCGCATTAACGCTTGGCATTGACGGGCACTTCACCGCCGTACTCTGGAGCCACCTGCTGTGGGTTGTACCGTGGATGTTGCTGGTACTGCAACCGGCATGGCGCAGGCTCGATCCCCGGCTGATCCTCACCGCCAGAACGTTGGGCTGGCGGCGCGCGAAGATCTTCTGGTTGCTGAAATGCCCCTTACTGGTACGCCCGGCGCTGCTGGCCTTTGCAACCGGATTTTCCGTCAGTATGGCGCAATACATGCCCACGCTCTGGCTGGGTGCGGGGCGGTTTGCCACACTGAACACCGAAACCGTGGCGCTCAGTAGCGGGGGCAGCATCCCGGTTCTGGCTCAGCGTGCGCTGGGGCTATTGCTCGTAACGGGTATCATTTTTGGCATTGCTGCGCTGTTGTCCCGGCTTGCGGGCCGTTACCGACGAGGATTACGTTAATGCTGAAGGTAAAAGATCTCACCATTGAGCCGCTGTTCCGGCAGGTCAATTTTTGTGTGCCACGCGGGGAAATTGTGACCCTGATGGGGCCTTCCGGCAGCGGGAAATCTACCCTTTTTTCCTGGATGGTCGGGGCGCTGTCTGCCGACTTTCAGGCGCATGGCGAACTGTGGATTGACGATCGGCGCTGCGATGGTCTCCCCGTGGAACAGCGCGGCTTAGGTATTCTCTTTCAGGACGCCCTGCTGTTCGATCATTTCAGCGTCGGGCAGAACCTGATGCTCGCCCTCCCGCCGCAGATTGCCGGGCGCTTTCGCCAGGAAACGGTGGAACAGGCGTTATACTCTGCCGGGCTGGCAAACCACTATGCCAGCGATCCTGCGACGCTTTCCGGCGGGGAGCGCGCCCGGGTAAGCCTGCTGCGCGCCCTGCTTGCAGAGCCGCAGGCGTTATTGCTGGATGAACCCTTCAGCCGTCTGGATAAAGCGCTACGCGCGTCGTTTCGGGAATGGGTGTTTGAGGCAGTGCGCGCACGCCCTGTTCCGGTGGTGCTGGTTACCCATGACGACGAAGATATTCCGCCAGGTGGAGAGGTGATTGAGCTTTCTCGCTGGCAATAATGTGCTAACGCAATGTTTTCTGTCTCAGGAGAGACGACAATGCCCGCCTCACTCACTGACGTCAGGTTTTTCGATGAAACGTGTTTCTCAACTGACCGCGCTGGCCATGCTCTGCGGCCTCGCCTCTTTTTCCTCTCTGGCGGCTGATATGCCCCATTCCCTTACGCTGGCTCAACTCCAGGAACAGCACGGTGCGACGATAGACACCCGTGCCAGTGCGTTTTATAACGGCTGGCCGCAAACGCTCAACGGGACATCCGGGCATGAGCCAGCCGCGCTCAACCTTTCCGCCTCATGGCTTGCCGCAATGAGCGATGACCAGATTAGCGCCTGGGCAAAGCAGCATCAGCTTACACCCGCAATGACGATCGCCCTCTACGGCAGCGAAGCCGATAATCAGGCCGTTAAATCACGTCTGGAAAAAGCCGGGTATGCCCACGTTTCGGTTCTCAGCGATGCGCTGCAAACCCCTGCGCGTTTACAGCGCCTGCCGCACTTTGAGCAACTCGTCTACCCGCAGTGGCTCCATCAGTTACAGCAAGGTAAACCGGTGAATGCCGCTCCGGCTGGCGACTGGAAAGTCATTGAAGCCGCCTGGGGGGCACCAAAGTTCTACCTGCTGAACCACATTCCCGGCGCAGACTATATCGATACCAATGAAGTAGAAAGCGAGCCGCTGTGGAATAAAGTCTCCGACGACAAGCTGAAAGCGATGCTGGCGAAGCACGGTATCCGTCATGACACCACCGTCATTTTGTATGGTCGTGACGTCTATGCCGCCGCCCGTGTGGCGCAGATCATGCTCTACGCCGGAGTGAAAGATGTCCGCATTCTCGATGGCGGCTGGAAAGCATGGTCAGACGCAAGCCTGCCGGTTGAACGCGGCACGCCAGGAAACGTGAAACCCGCCCCTGATTTTGGTGCGCCGATCCCTGGACAGCCGCAGTTGATGGTGGATATGGAACAGGCTCGTGGGATGCTGCATCGCCAGGATGCCTCACTGGTCAGCATCCGCTCATGGCCGGAATTCATTGGTGAAACCAGCGGCTATAGCTACATCAAGCCAAAAGGAGAGATTGCCGGTGCCCGCTGGGGTCACGCGGGCAGCGATGCCACCCACATGGAAGATTTCCATAACCCGGATGGCACCATGCGCAGTGCCGACGATATTGCCGCCATGTGGAAAACGTGGAACATTCTGCCGGAGCAGCACGTTGCGTTCTACTGTGGTACCGGCTGGCGTGCGTCAGAAACCTTTATGTACGCGCGTGCAATGGGCTGGAAAAACGTCGCCGTCTATGACGGTGGCTGGTACGAATGGAGCAGTCACCCGCAAAACCCGGTCTCCACCGGTGAACGCGGGCCAGACAGTTCTCACTGACGGGTAAGTGACTTCAGCGTCACATAACCGCTCCAGATGCGCGTTGTGGTGGTCAGCCAGCACAACGCGCCAAATAGCCACGCAAACAGCGTGAAGTGTGCCGGAAACAGACAGCACAACACAAACAGCGCGATCGTCTCCGTCCCCTCCGTTAACCCGCCGATGTAATAAAACGACTTGTGCGCATAGCCCGGGTTATCAATATTGTGCTTCGCGGCCAGCGCGGCAAAGGCCAGAAAGCTGCTGCCGGTACCGATAAACGCGCACAACAGCCAGGCGGCGGCCAGCGCATTCTCCGCAGGAGCGGCCAGAGCAAAACCAAACGGCACCAGGGCATAGAACAGAAAATCGAGCGCGATATCAAGAAATCCTCCGGCGTCCGTTAACCCTCTGCGTCGCGCCAGCGCACCGTCCAGACCATCCAGCACACGGTTCAACACAATGGCCGCCAGCGCAGCCGGATACCAGCCAAGCGCCAGAAACGGCAGCGCCAGCACGCCGAAGATAAACCCGGTGAGCGTGAGTTTATCGGGTGAAATCGCGGGTTTGTCCAGTAAGGCTGCCAGCCGGTTAAGCATGGGTTTCACGCGCGGATGCAGATGTCGGTCAAGCATGTGGTTTCTCATTAAACGTGGCGCACAACCCCTGAGCAGGAATGTCCAGAGCGGCATTAAAGCGGGCGGAAAGGTTCTGAAACGCAATCAACGCCGTCATTTCGGTAATGGCTTCATCGGTGAAATGGCGCTTAATCTCCATTTTGACCGTTGCATCCACCTGTGGCGGTGTGGCGGTGACGGCCTCGGCATACGCCAGCGCAGCCCGCTCCTCCTCACTGAATAACCCGGAATCACGCCAGCCACTGACGGCCTGCACCTTATCCAGCGCCCCTGAGCGCTCGGCAAGGCGTAAGCTGTTGGCATCAATACAGAATGCACAGTGACAAATCTGCGATACCCGGGTCATCAGCAGCGAGCGTAGCACCGGCGTGAGGCGCGCATTACGCCGCTCCAGGAAACCAACGAACAGCGCCACCAGCCAGAAAAGACGCGGCATACGTCCCCACCAGCGCGTGGGATTAAGCACTGCACCAAAGTGTTTTTTCTGCATAACGGCAATCGGCTTTAAACTGGCCGGGAGGGTTTTAAGGGGGGCTACCCAGGTGGATGTCTCTTTCACTTGCTTCTCCTGATGACTGGACTCCTGGAAAGGGCAAGATACTATGTTGTTTTTCATTATCACTTATTGACGACCATGCTGAAAACACTCGATGTCGTTGCGGCAATCATCGAAAAAGACGACAAAATTTTACTGGCACAGCGCCCTGAGCATGCCGATCAACCCGGTATGTGGGAATTTCCGGGTGGAAAAGTCGAAGCGGGAGAAACTCAGCCCGACGCGCTCAGACGCGAGCTACAGGAGGAGCTGGGCATCTGCGCCCGGCCTGAGCGCTACGTCGCAAGCCACCAGCGGGAAGTGTCGCAGCGGCTTATTCATCTGCACGCATGGCTCGTACCCACGTTTAGCGGAGAGCTGACAGCGCACTACCACCGTGCGCTGGTGTGGTGTACGCCCGAAGAGGCGTTTACCTACGACTTAGCCCCGGCGGATATTCCGCTGCTGGAAGCGTTTATTCTTTTACGCGACGCCAGACCAGCGGATTAGTGCTAATGGCATGTTCATCGCGCTGGCACTGTAACAAGACGCCGTCCGCTTTTACCACGGCACCTTCCGAATAGTTCTGATCCTGATAAATACAGCACTGGTTGCAGGGCTGTGTATTTTGCCCGCCGGAGCTAAACACCTCCGGCGGCACATTCACTTCCACACCCGGTCGAATGCGGTCAGCCTGAGCGCCTGCAGTAAACATCAAACATAACGCGGTCATCACGTAACGGTTCATAGAGTTATCTTCCTGTTGTCTCCTGATAATGAATATAACGGTAAACCGGGGCGGAACCTTTAATTTATCTCGTCATCGCTTTTTGTTATGACACAAGCCGTGAGATGAATTTCCCTTTCGGCACACATTTTTGCTTGCTTCACAAAGCAGTACGGGTGGTATAGTCAAAAAAACAACACAAATCGCATAAACAACATCCCAACATAATTATAAGAGGTTCTTATATCTATGGATCAGACACGCTCTCTGGAAAGTTTCCTTACTCACGTTCAACAGCGCGATCCGCATCAAAGCGAGTTTGCGCAGGCCGTTCGTGAAGTCATGACCACCCTGTGGCCTTTTCTTGAAGAAAACCCGCGTTATCGTCAAATGTCACTCCTTGAGCGTCTGGTGGAGCCTGAACGCGTGATCCAGTTCCGCGTGGCATGGGTAGACGATAGCAACCAGGTACAGGTAAACCGCGCGTGGCGCGTGCAGTTTAACTCCGCCATTGGTCCGTTTAAGGGCGGTATGCGTTTTCACCCTTCCGTGAACCTGTCGATCCTGAAATTCCTCGGTTTTGAGCAGACGTTTAAAAATGCGCTCACTACCCTGCCAATGGGCGGCGGTAAAGGCGGCAGCGACTTCGATCCGAAAGGGAAAAGTGAAGGCGAAGTCATGCGCTTCTGCCAGGCGCTGGTCACCGAACTGTATCGCCACCTCGGGCCGGACACCGATGTCCCTGCAGGGGATATCGGCGTTGGCGGTCGTGAAGTGGGCTTTATGGCCGGGATGATGAAAAAACTCTCCAACAACAGCGCCTGCGTCTTTACTGGCAAAGGGCTTTCCTTCGGCGGGAGCCTGATTCGCCCGGAAGCGACGGGTTATGGTCTGGTTTATTTCACTGAAGCCATGCTCAAACGTCACGGATTAGGTTTCGAAGGAATGCGCGTGGCGGTGTCAGGTTCCGGCAATGTGGCGCAATACGCCATTGAGAAAGCGATGCAGTTTGGCGCGCGCGTGGTCACCGCCTCTGACTCCAGCGGCACGGTAGTGGACGAAGCAGGCTTCACGGTGGAGAAACTGGCACGTCTGTGCGAAATCAAAGCCAGCCGGGATGGTCGCGTCGCAGATTATGCCCGCGAGTTCGGGCTGACTTATCTGGAAGGCAAACAGCCGTGGTCGGTACCGGTAGATATCGCCCTGCCGTGCGCCACCCAGAACGAACTGAACGTGGATGCTGCCCGAACCCTTATTGCCAACGGCGTGAAGGCGGTGGCGGAAGGCGCAAACATGCCGACGACCATTGAAGCAACCGATCTGTTCCTGGAAGCAGGCGTGCTATTTGCACCGGGTAAAGCGGCAAATGCAGGCGGCGTGGCAACATCGGGGCTGGAGATGGCGCAAAACGCCGCGCGTCTTGGCTGGAAGGCGGAGAAAGTGGATGCACGCCTGCACCATATCATGCTGGATATTCACCATTCCTGCGTGGAGTATGGCGGTGAAGCGTCGCAGACCAACTATGTACGCGGTGCGAATATCGCCGGGTTCGTGAAGGTGGCAGATGCCATGATTGGGCAAGGGGTGATTTAGAGTAATGGCCGTGCGGCCGGGGTGCCCTCACCCACAGGGCTGAGGGTTCCCCACAAATTACAGGTTGGCACAGAATCCCCCTCTCCCTTGAGGGAGAGGGAGAAAACCGGGCGGATCAGGCCGCGCTCTTTTTCTTTTTGAACGGTTTCTTCGCACCGCCACCCGGTGCAACCATCCCTCTGAACTGCTTCACCGGCGTACTGCGCGCCTGGTTAATCAGCTCATACAACGTTCCCACCAGCGGCTGCATAAAGTCCTGATAGCGGCACTGTTTTTCACTGATTTGCGTCAGCACCGATTCCCAGTGCGCCGTCATGTCCGGCCTTGCGGCCAGTTCTGGCAGCGAGTGAATTAATGCCCGGCCCGGCTCCGTCGAGTGGATATAGCGCCCTTTTTTCTCCAGAAAACCGCGCTTAAACAGTAATTCGATGATCCCCGCACGCGTCGCTTCGGTGCCCAGCCCGTCCGTTGCACGCAGGATCTTCTTCAGATCTTTATCCTGCACAAAACGGGCGATCCCGGTCATGGCCGAGAGCAGCGTCGCATCGGTGAAATGGCGCGGCGGCTGGGTCTGACGCTCCACCACTTCACCTTTTTCACACAGCAGTTCGTCATCTTTGGCAACCACCGGCAACGGTGTACCGTCGTTCTCTTCGTCACGCTCTTTGTTGCCAAGCAGTGTGCGCCAGCCCGCTTCCGCGAGGAAACGCGCTTTGGCGACAAACTTGCCCTTAGCGATTTCCAGCTCAATGACACACTTGCGGAACACTGCATCGGGGCAGAACTGCATCAGATACTGACGGGCAACGAGGTTGTAAACCTTTGATTCGTTCTCGGTCAGGTTGACGTTGCTGGTGCGCGCCGTCGGGATGATGGCATGGTGGGCATCCACCTTTTTATCGTCCCAGCAGCGGTTATGGGTGTCCGGGTTTACGGCAGGCTGCGGCAGCAGATCCGGCGCGTGTACGCCTATGGCGTTCATTACCGCGTGGCGTCCGGCAAAATGCTCTTCCGGCAGATAACGGCTATCCGAACGCGGATAGGTAATCAGCTTATGGGTTTCATAGAGCTTCTGGCAAATGTCCAGCACGTTCTGCGCACTCAGACCAAAGCGTTTGGCGGCCTCAATCTGCAACGCGGAAAGGGAAAACGGCAGCGGTGCGGGTTCTGATTCCCGTTTATCGTTATAGCTGGTGACAATAGCGGGCTGGCCGGTGATCCGGTTGACCACGTGCTCCGCCAGCGGGCGGTGCAGCAGTCGCCCCTCTTCATCCTGGTACGATTCACAGGCATCGCTCGGCTGCCAGACGGCGGTAAAGCGTTCGTCTTTTGGCGTGACGATATGCGCTTTAACTTCGAAGAAATCTTTGGCGACGAAATTCTCAATCTCTTCGTCACGACGTACCACCAGCCCCAGTACCGGGGTCTGTACGCGCCCAACGGAGAGCACACCCTGATACCCCGCATTGCGCCCCAGAATAGTGTAGGCACGGGTCATGTTGATGCCGTACAGCCAGTCAGCCCTGGCACGCGCCAGCGCGGAGACGCACAGCGGGATAAACTCGCTGTTGGCGCGCAGGCGGGAAATTGCGCGCTCGACGGCCTGCGGATTGAGGTCGTTAATCAGACAGCGCTGAACCTGCTGGCGCTTTTCAGGTGCCAGTTCCAGATAATCCAGCACTTCATCAACCAGCAACTGCCCTTCTCTGTCCGGGTCACCCGCGTGGATGACTTCCGACGCCTCATGCAGGAAGCGCTTAATGACGTTGAGCTGTTTGGTGACGGAGGGCCGGGGCTGCAAGCGCCACTTTTCCGGCACGATGGGCAAATCGTTCAGGTTCCAGCGGGCATAGCGGCTGTCATAGACATCCGGCTGTGCCTGCTCAAGCAGGTGACCAATACACCAGGTGACCACCTGCCCGTTACCGCATTCGATAAAGCCGTCACCCTTGCGATGCGGTTTAGGCAGTACATCGGCGATAGCACGGGCCAGGCTTGGCTTTTCGGCAATAAACAACCGCATCGAATTAACGGATCTCAATCATCGGGCGGCCACCGCGTGCGGTTACCAGCTCACCGATGGCCGTCAGGGTGATGCCGAATTCAGCGGCAGTCGCCTGAACCTCTGCTTCTGACTCTGGCGTTACTGCCAGCAGCAGACCGCCGGAGGTTTGCGGGTCACAAAGCAGGTTGCGCCACGCTTCCGGCATATCGCCCATCAGGTGACCATAGCTGGCAAAGTTACGCTGGGTGCCACCCGGTACCGCGCCCTGGGTAATGTACTCTTCCACACCAGGCAGTTTTGGCACGTCCTGATACCAGACCTGCGCCTGCACGCCAGCCCCCTGACATACCTCGCTCAGGTGGCCCAGCAGACCAAAGCCAGTCACGTCGGTCATCGCCTTCACGCCGTCAATATTGGCGAAAGCGGCTCCGGCCAGGTTCATCTGGCACATCACCTCTGTCGCCAGACCAACGTGTTCTGGCTTGAGCAGCGATTTCTTTTCTGCGGTGGTGAGGACACCAATGCCCAGCGGCTTGGTGAGGAACAGTTTGCAGCCTGCCTGGGCGGTGCTGTTACGCTTCACTCGCTCGGTTGGCACGATGCCCGTCACGGCCAGGCCGAAGATCGGTTCCGGCGCATCGATAGAGTGACCACCAGCCAGTGCAATCCCCGCCTGCTGGCAGGCAAAGCGGCCGCCTTCAATTACGTCGCGGGCAATTTCCGGTGGAATGGTGTTGATCGGCCAGCCCAGAATGGCAATCGCCATGATTGGCTTGCCACCCATCGCGAAAATATCGCTGATGGCGTTAGTCGCCGCAATGCGCCCGAAATCAAACGGGTTGTCGACAATCGGCATAAAGAAGTCAGTGGTACTGATAATGCTGGTGCCGTTACCTAAGTCATAAACCGCTGCATCGTCACGCGTTTCATTACCGACAAGCAGGTTCGGGTCGACAAACTTCGCCTGTTCACTGTGCAGGATGGTTTCCAGCACTTTCGGGGAAATTTTACAACCGCAACCGGCTCCGTGGCTGTATTGCGTTAAACGAATGGTTTGCTCGCTCATGGACATCTCCTGTCATTGCAATCGCGCTATGGTAGCGCTCATTCCATAAAGAGGTAAGTATGACTGTCTGAATTCTGCGGCAGATGCTCAGAATCCAGACAGTTTAGCGCGCGTTATCAGAAACGGCTGACGAAAGGGGTAGTATCCGGCACATTTATCGTGCTGGAGGCTTTAAGCTGAGGGGTGCCAAGATAGAGGAAACCGACGATTTTGTCGTGTTCACCGCAAGAGAAGCCATCGCGAACAAACGGGCTTTCGGTCAGCGCGCCTGTACGCCAGATACCGTTAAAGCCCTGTGCAACAGCGGCCATTTGCATCGCCATTACCGCACAGCCTGCGGACATCTCCTGTTCCCAGACCGGTACTTTGTGTTCAGCCTGACACTTTGCCACCACGGCAATGATCATCGGCGCACGAAATGGCGCGCTGCGGGCTTTCTCAATGCCCTTCTCATCCTGACCCGCAGCAACCGCACCTTCCGCCAGCAAGTGACTGAAGCGATCGCGGCCTTCGCCTTCAATAATAAAGAAATGCCACGGCTGAAGCGTGCCATGATCCGGTGCGCGCATACCGGCACGCACAATGTTTTCCAGCTGCTCGCCCGCAGGTGCAGGATCGACCAGACGTGAAGCGCTACGGCGGTTAACAAGCAGTGTAAGAGCGTCCATTAATTAACTCCTGTCTTGAAATTTGCTCACAAAATTAACACGACGGCAGATTTTGTTACAGCGCGGCAGGCGATTCCTGCTGACAAGTGACGGTTGGGTCATTACGATAACCCCACATTACCGTCCAGTGGCGACGGAACAGTCATTTTCTGGTTAGGGAGAATACATGCGAACCCTTTGGCGTATCTTTGCCGGTTTCTTTAAATGGACGTGGCGGTTGCTCAACTTCGTTCGTGAACTGGTGATGAATTTGTTTTTCATCTTCCTGGTTCTGGTTTGCGCAGGTCTCTGGATGCACCTCAGCAGCACAAACCAGGCGCAGCATTCGACGCGCGGGGCCCTGTTACTCGATATTACCGGGGTCATCGTCGATAAGCCCTCCACCAGCAATCGTCTGGGGGTGATTGGCCGCCAGCTGTTTGGTGCAACCTCAGACCGCCTGCAGGAAAACTCCCTGTTCGATATCGTCGATACCATTCGTCAGGCAAAAGATGACCGTAACATTACGGGTATCGTGCTGGATCTGAAAAATTTTGCCGGGGGTGACCAGCCTTCAATGCAGTACATTGGTAAAGCGCTGCGCGAATTCCGCGACAGCGGTAAACCGGTGATTGCGGTAGGTGATAGCTACAGCCAGGGTCAATATTATCTGGCCAGCTTTGCCAATAAAATCTGGCTTTCCCCACAGGGTGAAGTCGATCTGCATGGTTTTGCGACGAACGGGCTTTACTATAAATCCCTGCTCGACAAGCTGAAAGTCACCACCCACGTTTTCCGCGTCGGTACCTATAAATCCGCCGTTGAACCGTTTATCCGTGATGATATGTCCCCTGCCGCCCGTGAAGCAGACAGCCGCTGGATTGGTGAGCTGTGGCAGAACTATCTGGGCACGGTCGCTGCTAACCGTCAAATCACCGCTGAACAGGTCTTCCCAGGTGCACAGGGCATGCTGGATGGCCTGCGCAAAGTTGACGGTGATACGGCGAAATATGCCCTCGATAACAAACTGGTCGATGCGCTGGGTTCGAGTGCAGATATCGAGAAATCCCTGACGAAACAGTTTGGCTGGAGCAAAGAGGATAAAAATTACAGCGCCATCAGCATGTACGATTACACGACGAAAAAACCGGATAACAGTGGTGACAGCGTCGCGGTGGTTATTGCTAATGGAGCCATCATGGACGGTCAGGAGACACCAGGGAACGTTGGCGGTGATACCACCGCATCGCAAATCCGTGATGCCCGCCTTGATCCGAAAGTGAAAGCGATTGTCCTGCGCGTGAACAGCCCTGGTGGCAGCGTCAGCGCCTCCGAGGTGATCCGTGCAGAGCTGGCCGCCGCGCGCGCCGCAGGTAAGCCGGTGGTCGTGTCGATGGGCGGAATGGCTGCATCCGGGGGGTACTGGATCTCTACCCCTGCAAACTACATTGTGGCGAACCCAAGTACCCTGACCGGCTCGATTGGTATCTTCGGGGTGATCAACACCGTGGAAAACAGCCTTGATTACCTGGGCGTGCATACCGATGGCGTTTCCACCTCACCGCTGGCCGATGTCTCTGTGACGAAATCTCTGCCACCGGAAGTGTCGGAAATGATGCAGCTCAGTATCGAGAACGGCTATAAGCGCTTCATCACGCTGGTTGCGGACTCCCGTAAAAAAACGCCGCAGCAGATCGATGAAATCGCTCAGGGTCACGTCTGGACCGGGCAGGATGCGAAGAACAACGGTCTGGTGGACAGTCTGGGTGACTTTGATGACGCGGTGAAGAAAGCCGCCGAACTGGCGAAACTCAAGCAGTGGCATGTGGACTATTACCAGGATGAACCGTCGTTCTTTGACCTGGTGATAGACAGCATGTCCGGCTCTGCTCGCGCCATGTTGCCGGAGGCACTGCAGGCCTATCTGCCTGCGCCTGTCGCCACGGCGGCAAAAGCGATAAAAGCGGAAAGTGACAAGCTCGCCGCGTTTAACGACCCGCAAAACCGTTACGCGTTTTGTCTGACCTGCGGCTCCGTCCGTTAAAATCCGTCCCCTCTTCCCGTGAAGAGGGGATTTTTTTCTTTGAAGCACAAGAACTCACTATCATGCAGAAGAAATCGATTTATGTCGCGTATACCGGCGGTACCATCGGTATGCAGCGTTCTGAGAATGGTTATATTCCTGTCTCCGGCCACCTGCAGCGTCAGCTTGCGCTGATGCCTGAATTCCATCGTCAGGAAATGCCTGACTTTACGATCCACGAATATGAGCCGCTGATGGACTCCTCCGACATGACGCCAGAAGACTGGCAGCATATCGCGGATGATATTAAAGCCCATTATGACCAGTACGACGGTTTCGTGATCCTGCACGGCACCGACACGATGGCGTTTACCGCCTCAGCGCTCTCGTTCATGCTGGAAAATCTGAGTAAACCCGTCATCGTGACTGGCTCACAAATTCCGCTGGCAGAGCTGCGCTCTGATGGGCAGATCAATCTGCTTAACTCCCTGTATGTGGCCGCGAATTACCCGATTAACGAAGTGTCGCTGTTCTTCAACAATCGTCTGTATCGCGGTAACCGTACCACCAAAGCCCACGCCGATGGTTTTGACGCCTTTGCCTCGCCAAACCTCCAGCCCCTGCTGGAAGCGGGGATCCATATTCGTCGTCTGGGCACACCTCCTGCACCAAACAGTGCAGGCGAGCTGATTGTTCACCCGATCACCCCGCAGCCAATTGGTGTCGTGACGATTTACCCGGGGATCTCTGCCGATGTCGTGCGTAACTTCCTGCGCCAGCCGGTAAAAGCGCTGATCCTGCGCTCCTACGGTGTGGGCAATGCCCCGCAGAACGGTGAATTCCTGAAAGAGCTGCAGGAAGCAAGCGAACGTGGGATCGTGGTGGTTAACCTGACCCAGTGTATGTCGGGCAAGGTTAATATGGGCGGTTATGCCACCGGTAACGCGCTGGCACATGCGGGTGTTATCAGCGGCTTCGATATGACCGTCGAGGCAACGCTGACTAAACTTCATTATTTACTGAGTCAGAACCTGGACATCCAGTCCATTCGCAGCGCAATGATGCAAAACCTGCGCGGTGAACTGACCCCGGACGAATAAGGAGACCTCATGAAGCAACGCGCTCTGTTACTGGTCGATTTGCAAAATGATTTCTGTGCAGGCGGCGCGCTGGCCGTGGCGGAAGGCGATAGCACCATTGATGTGGCTAATTCGCTAATCGCCTGGTGTAAAACGCGTGGTGACGCCGTTGTGGCAAGCCAGGACTGGCACCCCGCCAGCCACGGTAGCTTTGCCAGCCAGCACGGCGTTAAACCCTACAGCCAGGGGGAGCTCGATGGTCTGGCGCAAACCTTCTGGCCCGATCACTGCATACAGCAGACCGAAGGCGCAGAGCTGCATCCGCTGCTGAATCAGAAGGCCATTGACGCGGTGTTTCACAAGGGGGAAAACCCGGCTATCGACAGCTACAGCGCGTTTTTTGATAACGGACATCGTCAAAAAACGGCGCTGGACGCGTGGTTACGCCATCACGAAATCACCGAACTGATTGTGCTGGGGCTGGCAACGGACTATTGCGTGAAATTCACCGTGCTGGATGCACTTCAGCTTGGTTACAACGTAAATGTCATCACCGACGGCTGCCGTGGTGTGAATATTCACCCCCAGGACAGTGCTCAGGCGTTTATGGATATGGCCGCAGAGGGTGCGACACTGTATACGCTGGAAGACTGGCTGGAGACACAACCGTAAGCCTTTTCGCCGGGGGCAGCAACGCCTGCCCCGGTAAAACCCTCCCCCCTCGATCTCCCATAAAGTGAACTCCCTCGCATCACCAGCGAAGCGGCAATGCTATTCTTTTCTGGCTGTTTTTTTCGCCACGCCTTTTCCGTGGCGTGGTTAATTTTATTAAGTCAAAGAGGAAGTTATATGAAACGTTTGCCATTGCTGGCAGCATTACCCTTGCTTTGCGCGTCAGTTGCCTCCGCCAGCTCCATGATGTCTGTGGGCTACTTTAACGGAGGTGGCGATGTCACTGCGGGGCCTGGTGGTGACATCAATAAACTCGACGTTCGCCAGATTACCCACCTGAACTACTCATTTGGTCTGGTCTATAACAATGAGAAAGACGAAACCAACGCCGCGCTGAAAGATCCGGCAAAACTGCATCAAATCTGGCTATCGCCAAAAGTCACGTCCGACCTCGCGTTAATCCCTGCCCTGCGTAAACAAAATCCGAACCTCAAAGTGCTGCTTTCCGTTGGTGGCTGGGGGGCACGTGGTTTCTCCGGTGCAGCGGCCAGCAAAGAGACGCGCGCGGTGTTTATCCGCTCTGCGCAGGAGATCGTCGATAAATACGGCCTGGACGGAATCGATCTCGACTGGGAGTATCCGGTGAATGGCGCATGGGGGCTTGTCGCAAGCCAGCCTGCCGATCGGGATAATTTCACCGCACTGCTGAAGGAGATGCGCGATGCATTCGGGCATAAAAAGCTGGTCACCATTGCGGTGGGGGCAAATGCGGAAAGTCCGAAAAGCTGGGTGGATGTAAAGGCGATCGCCCCGCTGCTCGACTATATCAACCTGATGACCTACGACATGGCCTACGGTACCCAGTACTTCAACGCCAACCTCTATGACTCCAGCGCCTGGCCAACGGTCGCCGCCGCCGATAAATACAGTGTCGACTTTGTGGTTAACAACTACCTGGCCGCCGGGCTGAAGCCACAGCAGATGAACCTTGGGATCGGTTTCTATGGCCGCGTCCCGAAACGCTCCGTGGAGCCAGGGGTTGACTGGTCGAAACCGGATGCGCAAAAAAATCCAGTGACGCAGCCCTACTTCGGCCCTCAGGAGACAGGTTTGTTCAAATCACTCGGCTATGACCTGACCAAAGATACCTACGTGAAGTACAACGATATCGTGAAGAAGCTACTGAACGATCCGCAGAAGCGCTTTACCGAACACTGGGACGATCAGGCGAAAGTGCCGTGGTTGTCGGTGAATTCCGCAGACGGTAAGGCGTTGTTTGCCCTTTCCTACGAAAACCCACGTTCCGTTGCCATCAAAGCGGACTATATCAAGGAGAAAGGTCTCGCCGGGGCGATGTTCTGGGAGTACGGCGCGGATGACGAAAACCAGCTAGCGAAACAGCTGGCAGAATCGCTGGGGATTAAACACTAGAGCATATTGTGCCGGGTAGCGACTGCGCTTACCCGGCCTACTCACGCGACCGCTATTTGAAGGTCGCAATTGGCTTTGGCGTAATACCAAAATCTTCTTTTAGCTCGCGCTTACTCTTCATCACCATCTGACCTTGAGTGTCGATAGTCATGTGCTGGGCATCCGTGTTGTGACGGGCCTGCCACAGCATCACCAGTTGCAGGCTGTTCTCTTTTTGCTCCGGGGTGAGTGCCACGCCATCCGGCCATTTTCCCAGTTCAACCGCCGTCACCAGACGCTGATAAATCTCCGGTGTCATACCGCTAACCATGTCATCAATATTCATGATTTCTCCCTTTCAAAGGAATAATTTGCTGAATCGTTTTTTCAGCCTTTGGTCTGATCGCCATTTTCATCATCAGTGAAGCTCATTGATGCTGAATTCACGCAGAAACGCTCCCCTGTTGGCTGTGGGCCATCCGGGAATACATGCCCGAGATGCGCGTCACAGTTACCACAGCGGATTTCAGTGCGCTGCATACCGTGCGACATGTCACTCAGATAGCGGATCGCGTCATCGCTCACCGGCTCATAAAAGCTCGGCCAGCCACAGCCAGAATCATACTTTGTCTGCGAATTGAACAGCGGTGCATCACACACCAGACAGTGATAGACGCCGTCTCGCTTATTGTGCAGCAAACGCCCGGTAAATGGCGGTTCAGTACCGTGATTCTGCGTCACATAAAACTGCATTTCTGTGAGGTTTTTTTTCAGATCGTCGGGGTTACGTTGGTTCGACATATACTTACATCTCGCAGTAGAAACAGACAACTTTCGCCCAGATTCTAACAAAACATTAACACCACCGCGTGCACTTTTGTTCTAAACTTATGTGTCGCGAAAAGGCGGTCAGGCAATTGTGATCTGCTTCACATTTTTATCCTGAGAGGCCTTTAAAATTCCGGGCGCAGCCCCCATGTGGTTGCTAGCTCAAAGGGAAAGTGAGGCGAGTCAGTCGCACAAACGTTAGTCACAGGATTGATTTGTCGCAATGATTGACACGATTCCGCTTGACGCTGCGTAAGGTTTTTGTAATTTTACAGGCAACCTTTTATTCACTAACAAATAGCTGGTGGAATATATGACTATCAAAGTAGGTATCAACGGTTTTGGCCGTATTGGCCGTATTGTTTTCCGTGCTGCTCAGAAACGTTCTGACATCGAAATCGTTGGTATCAACGATCTCCTGGACGCTGAATACATGGCGTACATGCTGAAGTACGACTCAACTCACGGTCGTTTCGACGGCACCGTTGAAGTGAAAGACGGCCACCTGGTTGTTAACGGCAAAACCATCCGCGTTACTGCTGAAAAAGACCCAGCTAACCTGAAATGGAACGAAATCGGTGTTGACGTTGTTGCTGAAGCAACCGGTATCTTCCTGACCGACGAAACTGCACGTAAACACATCACTGCGGGTGCGAAGAAAGTTGTTCTGACTGGTCCTTCCAAAGACAACACCCCAATGTTCGTTCGTGGTGCAAACTTCGAAACTTATGCTGGCCAGGACATCGTTTCTAACGCATCCTGCACCACCAACTGCCTGGCACCGCTGGCTAAAGTTATCAACGACAACTTCGGCATCATCGAAGGTCTGATGACTACCGTTCACGCGACCACCGCTACTCAGAAAACCGTTGACGGCCCGTCTCACAAAGACTGGCGTGGCGGCCGTGGCGCGGCTCAGAACATCATCCCATCCTCTACCGGTGCTGCTAAAGCAGTAGGTAAAGTACTGCCAGAACTGAATGGCAAACTGACTGGTATGGCGTTCCGCGTTCCAACTCCTAACGTATCCGTTGTTGACCTGACCGTTCGTCTGGAAAAAGCTGCTTCTTATGAAGAAATTAAGAAAGCAATCAAAGCTGCTTCCGAAGGCGCAATGAAAGGCGTTCTGGGCTACACCGAAGACGACGTTGTTTCTACCGATTTCAACGGCGAAATCTGCACTTCCGTGTTCGATGCTAAAGCTGGTATCGCACTGAACGACAACTTCGTTAAACTGGTTTCCTGGTACGACAACGAAACTGGCTACTCTAACAAAGTACTGGACCTGATCGCTCACATCTCCAAATAAGTTGAGATGAGATTCTGATCCAAAAAGGCGACTTCGGTCGCCTTTTTTATTTTCTAAGACAGAGGATTGCTTAATGATTAATAAAATTTTTGCACTTCCGGTAGTCGAACAACTTACCCCTGTGCTCTCCCTCCGTCAGATTGACGGTGCCGATATTATCGTCGTTGACCATCCACGCGTAAAAGCCTCCGTGGCCCTGAATGGCGCTCATCTGCTCTCCTGGAAACCAGAAGGTGAAAAGGAAGGTCTGTGGTTGAGCAATGCCACCTCCTTCAAAAAAGGCGCAGCAATCCGCGGTGGTGTACCGATCTGCTGGCCGTGGTTCGGCCCGGCAGCACAACAGGGTCTGCCTGCTCACGGGTTTGCCCGTAACCAGCAGTGGACGCTGAAAGCACATAATGAAGACGATCACAACGTGGTGCTGACCTTCGAGCTTCAGGCCAATGATGACACCCGTAAACTCTGGCCGCACGATTTCACCTTGTATGCCCGCTTCAAGCTGGGCAAGACCTGTGAAATTGAACTGGAAGCGCACGGTGAGTTTGAAACCACGTCTGCCCTGCACACCTATTTCAACGTGGGTGATATCAACGCGGTAAAAGTGAGCGGTCTTGGTGATACCTTTATCGACAAAGTGGATAACGCAAAAGAAGGGAAACTGAGCGACGGTGTACAGACCTTCCCTGACCGCACCGACCGCGTTTATCTGCACCCGGAAGCGTGCAGCGTGATCCACGACAGTGCCCTGAACCGTGGTATCGAAGTGGTTCACCATCACCACAGCAACGTGGTGGGCTGGAACCCTGGCCCTGCGCTCTCCATCAGCATGGCTGACGTCCCAGACGACGGTTACAAGACGTTTGTCTGTGTGGAAACCGCGTGTGTCAGTACACCGCAGAAAGCGAGCGCTGAGAAGCCATCTCGTTTAGGACAGACGATTAGCATTGTTAAACGCTGATCGCATTTCCCTCTCCCGTGTTGGGTGAGAGGAAAAGAACTGCGCAACCAGGCACCAACATAAAGCAAACGGGGCGTAAACGCCCCGTTATGATGCACGGATTGCACTACAAGAGTGCGCAATCAGAATTTGTAGGTCACACCCACTGAGAAGATCCCCGACCAGGACTTATCGACCATCGGGCTATCTTTTACTTCATCACTCACGCGAACATAACGACCTGTGCCGTATACGCTCCAGTCGGTGAGGAAGTTGTAGCTTGCGGTCAACTCCAGGTACGGATCCCAGCTATCATCGGCGCTATAGCTTTTCAGACCACTGCGGCGGGATTCGTTTTTAGACACGCCATAATAGTAGTCGTTGTAGTTCTCACTGCTGTACTGCACACCGATACCTGGCGTCAGGGTCACCGCACCATTGGTATAGCGATAGAGCCAGGCCAGATCCCAGATAAAACCGTTGCTGTTATCCAGAGTATCGCCCGCCAGCGCGGTACGCAGGAAGCCATACTGGGTGTTATGAACGTAAGAGAGCCCTGCCATCATCGAGCTTTTACGCTTGTCGAGCTGGCGAAGCGCGTGGTTATCACTGTCACCTGGCTTGAAGTGCATCGGATCGTAATAGGCCATGATGGAGAGCTTATCGGCCGTATCGTTCCACAGATAGTAGCCGCCACCCAGACCGCGGAACCAGAAGTTATCGCCTTCATAGGTGACAACCGGAACGGCATAGACATCACGGTCATACTGTTTGTACGGGCTGTTAATGACGCCAACACCCGCACCAGCAGTCCACTGACTCTCCGCCTGTGCGGTGCTCATTGCGGTAGCGGCAAGTACGCCCAATGCCAGAAGTTTGAGTTTGGTCACAATCCATTCTTTCCTGTAGTCAAATAATCAGCGGGTGAAGTGTAACCGCCATTTCCGTACATCCCAAAACTTTTTGCCCACTAATGGCTTTACTTAACCTGTTATTTTTAACTTTTCAGATGACAGGCTGCTTTCATTTATGTGACTACTGAATAAAAAACGTACTTTCACGCTATAACGGCAGTGGAAATTTTTGGATGAGTTATTGATATGTCATTGAAATTAGAATTTATCTGCATGCAAGTTTTGCAAATGCCATCTACGCTTTAATTTAAGAAGAGTTTTTCTGGACACCCTGCGGTTCTTAGCGCCAGACCTGGCACACAGGTTGCTGCTCTGGCAGTGAGGTGTGAGAAATTCTCTTCCGGGAGCCTCCACTACTCATTCGAACGGCTCTTATCCTGTGCTAAAAAACGAAAGGACGGCATGCCATGAATATATTCGATCACTATCGCCAGCGCTATGAAGCTGCCAAGGACGAAGAGTTCACACTGCAGGAGTTTCTTACCATTTGTCGGCAAGATCGCAGTGCCTATGCCAATGCGGCAGAACGGCTATTGATGGCTATTGGTGAGCCAAACATGGTTGATACTGCCCTGGAGCCACGGCTCTCCCGTCTCTTTTCGAATCGGGTCGTCGCCCGATACCCGGCGTTTGAAGAGTTCTATGGTATGGAAGATGCCATTGAACAGATTGTCTCCTATCTGAAGCACGCAGCTCAGGGTCTGGAAGAGAAGAAACAGATCCTCTATTTACTGGGGCCTGTGGGTGGGGGTAAATCATCGCTGGCTGAACGACTGAAATCACTGATGCAGCGTGTGCCCATCTATGTGCTGAGTGCAAACGGTGAGCGCAGCCCGGTGAATGACCACCCGCTGTGCCTGTTTAATCCGCAGGAAGATGCGCAGATTCTGGATAAAGAGTTTGGTATCCCACACCGCTATCTCGGCACCATCATGTCGCCGTGGGCCGCGAAACGTCTGTATGAATTTGGTGGGGATATCACCAAATTCCGCGTCGTCAAAGTGTGGCCGTCCATCCTGGAACAGATCGCCATCGCCAAAACAGAGCCGGGTGATGAGAACAACCAGGATATTTCGGCCCTGGTCGGTAAAGTCGATATCCGTAAGCTGGAACACTTCGCGCAAAACGACCCGGATGCCTACGGCTATTCCGGTGCGCTGTGCCGGGCGAACCAGGGGATTATGGAATTCGTTGAGATGTTTAAAGCACCGATTAAAGTGCTGCATCCGCTGCTGACCGCGACCCAGGAAGGGAACTACAACGGGACAGAAGGTATTTCCGCCCTGCCGTTTAACGGGATTATCCTCGCCCACTCGAACGAATCGGAATGGGTTCAGTTCCGTAACAACAAAAATAACGAGGCCTTCCTTGACCGTGTATACATTGTCAAAGTGCCTTATTGCCTGCGGATCTCCGAAGAGATCAAAATTTACGAGAAGCTGCTTAACCATAGTGAGCTGGTGCATGCGCCTTGCGCCCCGGGCACGCTGGAAACACTGTCGCGCTTCTCCATTCTGTCGCGCCTGAAAGAGCCGGAAAACTCCAGCATCTACTCAAAAATGCGCGTGTATGACGGTGAAAGCCTGAAAGATACCGACCCGAAAGCGAAGTCTTACCAGGAGTACCGCGACTACGCCGGTGTTGACGAAGGGATGAACGGTCTGTCCACGCGTTTCGCGTTTAAGATCCTCTCCCGGGTCTTTAACTTCGACCATGCGGAAGTGGCGGCTAACCCGGTTCACCTGTTCTATGTACTGGAACAGCAGATCGAACGTGAACAGTTCCCACAAGAGCTGGCTGAACGTTACCTTGAGTTCCTGAAAGGCTATCTGATCCCGAAATATGCCGAGTTTATTGGCAAAGAGATCCAGACCGCCTACCTGGAATCCTATTCGGAATACGGACAGAACATTTTCGACCGTTACGTCACGTATGCTGACTTCTGGATCCAGGATCAGGAGTACCGCGACCCGGATACCGGCCAGCTGTTTGACCGCGAATCCCTGAACGCTGAACTGGAGAAAATTGAGAAGCCTGCCGGGATCAGCAACCCAAAAGACTTCCGTAATGAGATTGTGAACTTCGTGCTGCGCGCCAGAGCACACAACAGTGGACGGAACCCGAACTGGACGAGCTACGAAAAACTGCGCACGGTTATTGAGAAGAAAATGTTCTCCAATACCGAAGAGCTGTTGCCGGTCATTTCGTTTAACGCCAAAACCTCAACCGACGAGCAGAAAAAGCACGACGATTTTGTCGACCGTATGATGGAGAAAGGCTATACCCGCAAACAGGTTCGCCTGCTCTGCGAATGGTATCTGCGTGTACGTAAATCGTCTTAACACAAGTGCCCGGTAGCGCTAGCGCTACCGGGCCGACAAAAATGTCCGGCACTTACGGACACTGCTCGTTGGCAAATGCAGTACGGGGGGTATATGACCTGGTTTATTGACCGGCGTCTTAACGGCAAAAACAAGAGCACGGTGAATCGCCAGCGCTTCTTGCGTCGTTATAAAGCGCAAATTAAACAGTCGATCTCCGAAGCCATCAACAAACGCTCGGTGACCGACGTCGACAGCGGCGAATCTGTCTCCATCCCCACAGATGACATCAGCGAACCGATGTTTCATCAGGGGCGTGGCGGCCTGCGCCATCGCGTACACCCAGGTAATGACCACTTCGTTCAGAACGACAGAATCGAGCGTCCACAAGGCGGTGGCGGTGGTTCAGGAAGCGGTCAGGGACAGGCCAGCCAGGACGGTGAAGGTCAGGATGAGTTTGTCTTCCAGATCTCAAAAGATGAATATCTCGACCTGCTCTTTGAAGATCTGGCGCTGCCAAATCTGAAAAAGAACCAGCACCGTCAGCTTAACGAGTACAAAACCCATCGTGCGGGTTATACCGCGAACGGTGTACCTGCCAATATCAGCGTTGTGCGTTCGCTACAAAACTCACTGGCTCGACGCACAGCAATGACGGCAGGTAAACGGCGTGAACTGCGCGAGCTGGAAAGCAGTCTGAAAGTCGTGGAAAACACCGAGCCGGCACAACTGCTGGAAGAGGAGCGCCTGCGTAAAGAGATTGCCGAGCTACGGGCGAAGATCGATCGGGTACCTTTTATCGACACCTTCGACCTGCGCTATAAGAACTACGAAAAACGTCCTGAGCCATCCAGCCAGGCGGTGATGTTCTGCCTGATGGACGTTTCGGGTTCGATGGATCAGGCCACCAAGGACATGGCGAAGCGTTTTTATATTCTGCTCTACCTGTTCCTGAGCAGAACCTATAAGAACGTGGAAGTGGTCTACATTCGCCACCATACTCAGGCAAAAGAGGTCGATGAGCATGAGTTCTTCTACTCGCAAGAGACCGGTGGCACCATCGTGTCGAGCGCCCTGAAGCTGATGGATGAAGTGGTCAAAGATCGCTACGACCCGGCGCAATGGAATATCTACGCTGCGCAGGCATCCGATGGCGATAACTGGGCGGACGACTCGCCGTTGTGTCACGAAATTCTGGCGAAGAAAATTCTGCCAGTAGTACGTTACTACAGCTACATCGAGATTACGCGGCGTGCGCATCAGACGCTGTGGCGCGAATATGAACATCTGCAATCCATGTTCGATAACTTTGCGATGCAGCACATTCGCGACCAGGATGATATCTATCCGGTGTTCCGTGAACTGTTCCATAAACAGGGTTCGACAACAACAAGTTAATCAATATAAATCAGCCAGTTAAGATACTTTTACTGGCTGATTTATCATTCATTTATTTCTTCATTTTTGCCCTGTTTTTCATTAAATCCGTTTTAATTTTTGGGAATGTTTTTTGTAGGTTGCAATTGCAACACCTTTCAGGACTTGCACTTTTTTCAAGCTAATTTCATACCCGTCGTATTTTTAAGAAAGAAATATGTTTGCCGCCATCGAACCGCTGAGCCCATTTACGCGATAAATTTCAACACGAACACCGGGTCTTAACGATTGGTCTTCGCTGTTATTTAATCCGGAGATATGTAGAAAAACATCTTTTTGGCCAATTGCCATTTTTTGTTATCGGGTTCCCGGCATCGGCTCACATTAACACTGACCCTCAGGGGGTGTTGTAACGCAAAAAAGGTTATTCATTTTCAATAAAAAATTCGGCGGACAACCCTATCCTTCTGTTCTGATTGAGTATGGGACCTCTATGCGCATAGCCACTTTATTACTTTTCATGGTATTGACAACTTACAATGTCACTTACTATACGGTATTGATACACAAGGATATTTACAGCCTGGCATGGGCACCAAACGTGTTTTTGATCAGCTGGCTACTGCTCTTAGCAGAATCTAAACACTCTCTTAAGTCCAGGCTAGTAAGCGCATTTTCAGTCTGCATCATCGCCCTCCCAGGAGGAAACCTCTTCTTTTCATGGATATTTACTCGCACCTTATCAGGAATTGATGGTTACCTTGTTAATGACATTTTATTTGTCACTATAAGTTTTGGCACGCTCCTTATTCTTAAGAATCTCAATCAAGACTCATTAACTAGCGTAAAGACCCATACGCAATATCTGTTGACCTATATTAAGTTAATTTCAGCCGGTATCTCGGTTACATTTTTGAGTGCAATTCCCGCCGGAGTCATTGGCCAGCTATCAGGAAAAGAGTTACAACAGCTATTCCTGGGAGGACTATTGGCATTTATCTTGTATGGTGTTCCTGTCTTTTTTTCGTGGATGAACCGCTTTAATTTTCATTTGCGTTTGTATCAGGGACAAGCCATTCTTTCAACACTAATGGTTTTAAGTGTATTTATTTTACCCGATATCAGTACCAATACCTTCAACTGGTTCCTGTGGGGAGGTATGTTTTTGACCCTTCTCTGGCGTTCAGCATGGTGTCAGGTTATTGTTTTTGGTCTGTGGGGCCCGTTAATCACACAGGAATTCGCACTTAAAGATAAATCACTAACGGATTACGGTTCGATGCTGTTAGTTATTATATCGACCCAGATTCTATGGCTATTGTTCTTGCATGGTGATTTATTATACGAGAGTCTAAAAAGGAAAATAGAGAAACAAGATAAGGCACTGAATACTGACCCCCTTACTGATTGTTTAAACCGCCGTGGTTTTTTTAACATGTGCAACGCCTTGTTGCAGAAGGGGCAAGAGTTAAGTATAGGAATACTGGACATTAATCGATTTAAAGCGATTAATGATAGTCTGGGACATGAAGCGGGTGACGTAGTCCTCCAGATTGTAGCGAACAGACTGGCCGGGTGTATGGGAGGAAAGGAACGAATATCACGCATAGGAGGAGATGAATTTGCATTTGTAGTATCCGGCAGCGAAGCGTTAATGCGTCAAAAATGTCAACTTTTTTTCTCCCAACTTAGTGAACGTCCAATCATTATTTCAGGTCAGATCCTTTATATTGGAGTCTCTTTGGGATATAGCTGCTCACCTCGTGATGGTATATTACCTGAACATTTACTTCATCGCGCGGATATTGCTATGTACATAGCGAAGCGTCAGAGGTTGCAGGAAAGCGTAACTTATGAACCGTCAATGAATATTACAACAACGGAGGTTTCTGGCACAGCATTTTCCCCCATATCCCGGCAAGTGTAATACCTGAGTGCTACGCTTTTTTCCAGCCTGTTTATAATGTACAAGAAAAACGGATGCACTCAAACACTTATACGACATTCTCAGATAAGCACAAGCAAACTTGTAACCTGGGCTGAACAAAGTGGAAGACTTGATCAGATGTTTGAGCATATGTTGACACTGTCACTCCCGGTTGCCCTTCCCGTATCCCTGAATGTTTCACCAACACCTGGGATGGCTTATGTTCAATGGTTGAAAAAGAAAAATAAAGATATTTTCAACCATATTAAAAGGAAGGCTGCAGTGGAAACAGTCATGCTATTGCACACTGTCATTTTCAATGTGAAATCGATGTAATATACGGTGAGCAATTGGGGCCAAAACAACACCCAATGTAGTCATAAAAACCAGACTGGTAAACATACCATATATAGCAAAAAATATTTTTCCTGATATACCCTGCGGTACAATGTAAGGACCAATTCCATTGGCTATAAATGCACTATTCAATGCTGCATCATGCCATTTTATGCTATTATCAAAAATCATATGTCCAACAGTTCCTATTATCAACGTAATGATAATCAAGAGACTTGCAATGCCAAAATGTGACAGCATGCGTTTTAAAAATGCACAAAATGGGATTAATGGCATATCTTTCGACTCATACATTTTATAAATCTCCTTAGACTGCATAGAAAAAATACAACCACAAAAAAACAATAAGCCACTTAACAATCAGTAACTTAAGAAATTACAGTGCGGACATTCTCGAACAATAATGGTCATTTTATCGCCCCAAATCATGCCCCCAGCACGATTTTGCCCCCAAATTTTCTTTCACTGTAGCCCTTACATCTTCCAAACTCAATTTGATTACTTATCCATTGACCATATCTCCGATCCTATCGACTGTATACACACAGTAAAAAGGGATTGTTTTATGGCAAATAAAAAAGAATCGAATGTAGGCGCGATACCGGAGTTAACTCACTTTGCGATCAGTTACTGCGCGCGAGTGAAATAGAGATGTGCTACTGTAGACATCTGATGTCATTTGCTACAGGTCATTCACGCATGTCTGAAGAAATAAAAGGCACGACCACCCACCGGCAATTAATTTCGCTGTTATCTGACCAGGGGGCAAAATACCGCGTTGTGGAGCACGAGGCCGTAGGGAAATGCGAGGCGGTGAGTGAAATTCGCGGTACCGATCTGGGGCAAGGTGCAAAAGCACTGGTGTGCAAAGTGAAGGGAAATGGCGTAAAAAAACACGTTCTGGCGATCCTCGCCGCCGATCAACAGGCCGATTTAAACCAGCTTGCCAGCCATTTCGGTGGGCTCAAAGCCTCTCTCGCAAGCCCGGCTGAAGTTGATACCCTGACCGCCTGCGTCTTTGGTGCTATTCCACCGTTTAGCTTCCACCCCGATCTCACGCTGGTTGCCGACCCGCTGCTGTTTGAGCGCTTTGACGAAATTGCGTTTAACGCCGGTCTGCTGGAAAAATCCGTCATTATGGACACCCAGGATTATCTGCGTATTGCTCGTCCTGAACTGGTGATGTTCCGTAAAGGGTAGCGCTGATGGCTGGCGCGACTGTCAGCCGTTTTTTTCCAGAAAAAGAATCGATGCCACGAGAATAACGGCAATAGCGAAAAACGATGAGGAGATAATCAGCGTTTCAACAAACATTTGATCGTTCATGATGTAACCCCTTTTGCCCCGTTTAGCCTTTTTTACCCCCGCATAATGACAGTGAAATGACAGCTTCAGGTCAGCCAGATGAATATTGCTGGCGTTGACGGGCCACTAAAAATGTCACCGACTCATGCATGAACAGATGAGTCGGGTGCTCAGGTAACCCCCCAAAAAATAGCGTTTTTTTTATAAAAATCTGTTTGCTTGCGCGTAAAGTAGGTAGGCTTACTTTTTTTGGCAAGGACTCCTCATGCTTGACCCGACTCTGCTCATCCTTCTGGCACTGGCCGCACTCGGCTTTATCAGCCATAACACCACCGTCGCCATCTCTATTCTGGTGCTCATCATTGTGCGCGTGACCCCGTTAAACAACCTCTTCCCGTGGATAGAAAAACAAGGCCTCACCATCGGGATTATTATTTTGACCATTGGGGTAATGGCCCCTATTGCCAGCGGAACCCTCCCGGCCTCGACGCTGCTGCACTCGTTCGTGAACTGGAAATCACTGATCGCTATCGCAGTGGGTATTTTTGTATCGTGGCTGGGCGGACGCGGCGTCACGCTGATGAGCAGCCAGCCCTCGCTGGTGGCTGGCCTGCTGGTGGGAACCGTGCTCGGCGTGGCGCTTTTTCGCGGCGTGCCGGTTGGCCCGCTGATTGCCGCCGGGCTGGTCTCGCTGTTTATTGGGAAGTCGTAGTCAGGCTGGTGATATAGCGCGCTGGCGTCTGCCCTAACCCTTTCTTAAACATGGTGATAAACGCGGTGGTAGAGTCATACCCCAGTGACTGTGCCACCTGTTGTACTGACTTCCCGCCAATCAATAGCTGCAGGGCCACAATCAGCTGCAGCTGGTGTCGCCAGCGACGAAAGCTTAGCCCCGTCTCTTTCACCACCAGCCGCGCCAGATTGCGTTCGCTCATGGCAAAATGACTCGCCCACTGTCCCAGCGTCTGCCACGCAGCAGGCTCTTCTGCCATCTTCTCGCTCATCAGCCGAATTTTGGGATGAGGAGAGACAGGCAACTGTAAATGCTCCTGGCGCTGCAGCGGCAATTCATCAAAAAGGACATCGACCAGGCGTGATGTGGCGGCAAGTGGCAATTGCTCACGCGATTTATCTGCCAGAGACAAAATGAGCTCTCGCACCAGCGGCGATATTTTCAGCGTACAGCAACGTTCGGGCAAACCGACAGCACCGGGTTCAATAAACAAAAAGCAAAGCTGCGCACCCGGCGTGGCTTTATTGCTGTGTGGCATCTGCCCCGGGATCCACACCGCATACTGTGGCGGCACCATCAGCATGGCATTTTCCACTTCGCAGGTGATTGCACCACCCAGCGCCAGAATCAGCTGACCTTTGCGGTGCTGATGCCGGGGTATGTGCTGTTCTTGCGCCACTACGCGGATGCGAAACGCTACTGCCGCATCGTGCTGGCTATCGGGGTCGTAGCCATCCAGTCCCAGACCGATCATCAGGTTGTCCGATATTAGCGATAAACTGTCATTTTAGCCTGATTTCAACCGCTGTAAAAATCGGTATCGTGTGCGCTCGCTTGAACGTAAGAGAACACAATGACTACTGCTATTCGAACTTCAGGGAAGCAAGGCGCGTTGCTGATTGCAGGCATCCTGATGATTGCCACTACGCTGCGCGTAACTTTTACCGGAGCGGCCCCGCTGCTCGACACCATCCGTCAGGATTATGGCTTAAGTACCGCGCAAACCGGTCTGCTCACGACTCTGCCTCTGCTGGCTTTCGCACTTATCTCCCCGCTCGCTGCGGGTGTGGCCCGACGTATTGGCATGGAGCGTAGCCTGTTTATCGCCCTGCTGCTGATTTGCGTCGGGATTGGTATTCGTTCCCTGCCTTCTGCAACCCTTCTGTTCACGGGTACGGCGACGATCGGCTGCGGCATTGCGCTGGGAAATGTTCTGCTACCCGGGTTAATCAAACGAGACTTCCCGGGACAGGTCGCCAGACTTACAGGGGCATACTCCCTGACGATGGGCGCGTCTGCCGCGTTAGGCTCGGCGCTGATTGTTCCGCTGGCGCTGGGCTCTGCTGGCTGGCACGGTGCATTGCTGATGCTGATGGCCTTTCCGCTGGCAGCATTACTGCTCTGGCTACCACAGTGGCGTCAGACCCCTATCGCCACGCTGACTGGCGCGGGTGCGCTACACAATCGCGCCATCTGGCGCTCTGCGCTTGCCTGGCAGGTGACGCTCTTTCTGGGCCTTAACTCGCTGATTTACTATGTCATCATCGGCTGGCTACCGGCTATTTTGCTCAGCCACGGCTACAGCGAAACACAGGCAGGCTCCATGCACGGCCTGTTGCAGCTGGCTACTGCCGTGCCGGGCCTCGCCGTTCCGCTGCTCCTCCACCGGCTGAAAGATCAGCGGGGGATCGCCGGCGCTATGGCCCTGATGTGTGCAGTCAGTGCCGCGGGATTTTGGTTTGTGCCTGACATGGCCGTGGTGTGGACGCTGGTGTTTGGTTTTGGGTCCGGGGCAACCATGATCCTCGGCCTGACGTTTATCGGTCTGCGCGCCAGCTCAGCTCATCAGGCTGCGGCACTGTCCGGTATGGCGCAGTCAATTGGTTATCTGCTGGCCGCCTGCGGGCCGCCGCTGATGGGGAAAATTCACGATACGGCCGGAGACTGGCGGATACCGCTTATAGCCTGTGCGCTGGCCTCCGTGGCGATGGCCGCTTGCGGCGTGCTTGCCGGGCGTAATCGGGAGATCACGCCCCGCTAAACACAATGGCAGACCCGGCGGTCTGCCTTTTTTATCCGCGCGCCGCGCGCAGCATCGCCTGCGCCAGCACCACAGGACGACCATCCAGCGCAGCACGCTCGTGCTGGAATAGTGTGATCACAAAGAACGGATGCGTAACCAGTTCTGCCGCGCGGACTTCTCCCTGCTCGTCCCAGCCTGTTACACGCATATCGCCCTTTTCAAGCTCCTGCGCAAATTCCGGTGACACGCCATAGTTGCAGTGATATCCCTCTTCAATTTCCGGCTTGCCATAGGCTTTCGCAATAAGCGTATTGCTGCGCAGTTCAATCGAATCGGTTTTTTCCACCAGCGAGCAGGTCAGCGGTGCGATAACCATCGTGCCTTCGGTGTCCGTTTCAGCATGTGCCGCATCGCTCCATCCCAGCACATTACGGGCGTACTCAATCAACGCATGCTGAAACCCGCCGCACGTGCCAAGGAAAGGAATGCTGTTTTCACGCGCATAACGTGCAGCAATGAATGCCGCCTCGGGGTTCTTGTACGGGCTTGCCGGAACCAGCCAGATTGCGTCGTAACCGACCAGATCTTCGGGGCTGGTCAGTTCCGTCGTGGCGAGCCAGTCGTAATCAGCGGTGAGTTCAAGTACAGCAGCAGCATCGTCAATGGCGAGTGGGATGGCCTGGTGCGCAATGACATTGGGGTTGTAATCGCCAACCAGCGCAATACGCAGCGTGGTTTTAACCGGAAGGTGTTCCATGAGGGGGTCCTTATGCCAGAGTATTATCAGATAACATAAGGAACCTCAGACTACCGATCTTTTGCAATTATCACAATACCTTAAATTGGGAGGGTAAAGACAAAGTGATATAGTTAGCGTGCTGAACGTATCGCCTGAGTTGAGGAGAAAACATGATTCAATGCAAACGCGTATATGAACAGGCCAGCCCTGAGGACGGTTACCGGGTTCTGGTCGACAGGCTGTGGCCACGTGGGGTGAAAAAAACCGATCTCATGTTCGACGAATGGTGTAAAACCCTGACGCCGTCCAGCGAGCTGCGTAAAGCCTTTCACAGCGACATGATTGATTTTACCGCCTTCAGCAAAGCCTATCAGGACGAACTGGCACAACATCAGGATGAGGGGTTGCGCCTGGCGCAGCGGGCAAACAAACAGACCGTAACGCTACTTTACGGCGCGAAAGATACCGAACAAAATCACGCCCTGGTGTTAGCCGACTGGCTGCGCCAGCTGTAATCAACTGATCATCAGCTCGTCAAGCGTTTGCGGTGCGTCATCCGGGGTGAGCGGCATCAGATGCTCTGCGCGAACAAATGCAAAGCCCTGTTGATTATCAAACGCGTAGACATCTCCCGTCACCAGCCACAATGCGCGGTCTGCCGTGGCGGGAAGTTGCGTCATTACGCCATTAACAGGGTTAACAAAACGCAGGCCAGGCTGGCACAGACCAAACAACTCCACAGATTTACCAATATTGCGACGGCCAGATGCCGTGCGGGCACCCACAATCATGGCCAGGCTACCCGGTTTAAGCTGAAACATACTTCTCTCGCGGTAAGTGCGCCAGTTACTGGCTAAGAAAAATCCTAAAGAGAAGTGTATCCCAATCACAGTACCCCTGTCACCTGGCGGGCTGAGGGTGATCGCGACGGTAGAGATCCCATTCATCAATCACTTCTCCCCCCGGTAATTTGCACTCAGTACGAACGCCCTGCGGACTTTGAACGGGGATCTGCACTCCCCCCTTCTCCAGACAGTAGACTGAAGCCGGGTTCGCCATGCCTATAATCTGCGGGGGTTTCGGGGCATCGGGGGGCGTTTTCGCCGTGGTACATGCGGTTAGTGGTAATGCCAGTGCCAGTAACAGATATCTCATCTTGTTGATCCTTTTAGAATTCCTGAAACGTAAAGGTAACGAGTCAACGATGAATTCTCCATTATTTCTTCATCTTAACTGCACTTTTCAACACTATAGTGCGCTTGTTCTCGTTATGACCAGAGAACATCATTCCGTAATCAAGATGTCTTTGCCCCGGTCTCAACAACGGGGCTTTTTTTTCTCCCCGCGTTTTCTTCCTGAATATAATCAAATTTTTATATTCATCAACAGCACATTACGCGCCGCTGGTCTCGCGATATATCAGAAAAAAGCAAAACCCGCTTTCTCACCAGGAATTAACCTCGTACACTCTACGGTATGGTGTAAACCCAAAACAGGTGATGGCATGAGAATAGGAATCCTCTTCCCGGTCGTTATTTTTATAACGGCGGTTGTTTTTTTGACATGGTTTTTTGTCGGTGGTTACGCGGCACCTGGGGCATAGATGAGAAAAACAACCCTCATTATGTTGCTTGTGGCTATCGTGGCGGTTGCTGGCACACAGTTTGGCTGGTGGTAACCCTGCGAAGTAAAAAGGCCGCCATCAGGCAGCCTTTTTCAACATATGGCAAACTTAGCTTTTGATTTTTCTGTAGATAAACAGAACAACCAGCGCACCAATCACCGCAACGGCAAAGCTGCCGAAGTTGAACCCATCGACCTTGCCAAAACCGAGTTGCGTACTGATCCAGCCGCCGACTACCGCGCCAACAATCCCCAGTACTACGGTGATGATAAACCCACCGCCATCTTTGCCTGGCATGATCCACTTCGCAAGGATCCCCGCAATCAGCCCAAAGATAATCCAGGATATAATTCCCATAGCTTTCCTCTCTGTATGGTTTTTGTCATTAAATCAACGACACGGACAAGGATAGCACAGGATGAGCGAAAGGAAATTTGCGATAGGCATCACAGATTAGACTACCCTGCCTACGGGCCTGACATTCATCTCTGATGATCCATCCTGACCTCCTCCCGGGGCTTAGACAATATCACCTTAATAAACTCGATGTAGGAGACTGGTTTCCCAAAATAATACCCCTGCAGCAGAGTGATCGCATTACGGTTGAGGTAATCCCGTTGTTCCTTCGTTTCAACCCCCTCGGCAACAATGTGTAAAGAGAGCTTTTTAGCCAGCTCAATAACACAGTCCAGCAGTATCGTTGAGTCTTTCTGCTCTGATACCCGGTTCACAAAGCTCTTATCAATTTTGATGTAATCAATGGCTAGCGCGTGAAGGCAGGATAGCCCGGAGTAGCCAGTACCAAAATCATCCAGAGCAATCACGAAGCCGGCTTGATGTAATGCATTAAGGTTTTCCACCAGGTGGGGATGTTCAAGCAACGGTTCTCGCTCGGTCACTTCGAGAACCAGTTTGACTTTTTTGCCATTGAACCCTTTTTCAAAAGCAGAGCAGTCGCTAATAAAGGACGGCGCATTAATATGCCTGGCGCTGATGTTTATCCCAATATGAAATCCATCCGGTAATTTAGGTAAAAGTGGCTTTAACTGACTAACCACTTTTGCCATCAGCCCTTTGGTCAGAGGAATAATTAAACCGCTACGCTCCGCAATCGGGATAAAAACATCTGGCGGAATAAAGCCAGATTTAGGGTGTTTCCATCTTGCCAGTACTTCAACACCATACAGTCCTCCGGTATCGCCATTCACGATTGGCTGGTAATAAGGAATAATTTCCCCTCTCAGAATGGCCTTACGCAGATCGTCTTCAAATGTGGTGCTTTTTCCCCTGTACCGGCGAATAAGAATCCCCCCGGCGACGGACAGCACGAAGATCAATAACACCAGGCTCCACCCCTGCTGCATCAGGCGCGGCATACTAAAGAAAGCAGGAGTCTGCCATGCCATGCTGAAAGGGAAATGCGCTGATTGCGTCAGCGTGGCCGACCCCGTCGCCGGTGGATATGCACTTACGTCACCCTGGCGAGTAAGCATACGTTTACCGACGACCAGCGCCAGGCCTGCACTATCCGAAGCCCCCGCGATAACATCACGCAAATGTGCGTCGCTGACACTGACGATAACCCGCCCTTCAGGGATCGGCACCTGGAAAATGAGCACTGGCACCCCATTCACGAGCTGGTTGCCAGCTAGCAGCATCAGTTTTTCAGTGGGTAATGCTTCAGGATGAACAATCAATACCCCATTCCCCGGGAGAGAAGTGCAGATGATTTTATCCTGTTGCTGGATCATGATGGCGCGCAGATGGGGTTTTAGCGCAGCTTCCGTTCCCAATTCTTGCTGTCCGGTGCTGGAGCACCCTTCTGCCGCAACATCCTTCGCTTTTTTTGCCGCGCTCACGGCTTCAGCGAGAATATCATCTATTTTCAGGGTGCTGGTACTGGCGGTCCCGGCATTGTTCAACGTCGCCATATTCCACAGCTGCCAGTTGATGATCAGCATTCCGGCCAGAAAAAGCAGTAAGGCACTTAAGAAGGGAACCATAACGTTGCGCACGATTTTTCCTTAAAAGAAAAAACAAGCATTTAAGTCATGTTGAATTAGAAATTCAGACTAACTCAGCGTCATTTACCTCGATAAATAAATCTTAGCTGAGATTTATCTTAAAAACCTGGTACTCCGGTACTAACCGTGAACCGTAATGTGAAATGCGCGGCGCGCTTGTCAGACTGGAGGAACTTACCTACCGTTATTATCAGGCTTGTACCTTCATCTGTCTGTGTTAGGATCGATGAAAACAGGGATCAGAGGAACAACAGGAAAATGAAGAAGATCATTGCCGTTGCTATCGTTTCAACGCTTCTGGTCATCCTGTCTCTTTATGTGGTTAATGCTGTTATCGTTGGGCAGCAGAAGAACAAACAGTTTGAAATCTCCCACACGCTTTTGCGTTATTCCGAAGAGGTATCTCAAAGTGTGGCGGGCACACTCAAAAGTATTACCACACAGGGATGCGATGAAACCAGTATTGATAGCTACAGAAAAATAAAACTCAGTAGCCTCTATTTTGGTGATGTTGGCTTTATTAAAAATGGGAAAATAGTCTGCACCGCCTTTTGGGGGAAACTGGAAACGCCTGTCGCACTTCCCGCTGCGCTACATAAAACACCAAATGGTTTTGTTTTAGCACAGTTTCATCTGAAGGGCTTTTTCACAGGCAATGCGGCAATCTATAACAACGTGATTATTTTCACCTCCCGGTATGTTTACGATAAATTTTCCCCGATTACGGCAAACTATTCACTCACCGCCGCCACAAAAGATTTCGACAAGACATTTTTCTCCATCGCCCCTGAAAAAAAACAGAACTGGCTGCATTCTAGATTGTTTACGTTAGACATGACCCTATGCAGTACCAAATGGGATTTGTGTGTCATTGTAAAACATCATGATGCGGGGCTGGCTTCGTTATCAATCGTGGTATTTGTTCTTCTCTCAGCAATTCTGTATTTCATCTGGATATCGCTTACGCTGTTCTTCATTCGCCTCCATGAAGACCGTTTCTCGCTGGAGCGGGCGCTGGTCAATGCGGTGACGGCAAAGACCTTCAGCGTCAACTATCAGCCTGTTGTACGCATCCACGATAAAAAAATTGTAGGTGTTGAAGTTCTGTCGAGATGGCGTGATTATAACCACGCAGAAGTCTCTCCTGAACTCTTCATCCCGTTAATTACAAAGCTGGGCCTGTATAAAAAATACTATATCAATATTATTGAAAAATCCTTGTCAGAAGTCGCATCGCTTGCCGTTGAAAACCAGATGATGATTTCATTAAACGTTGGCAGAACGGAGATCGAAGATAAACAGTTTATCCACGTTTTGCGCCGTGAATGCTCGCTTAATAACATTCCCTTGTCATTGATTAAAGTCGAGCTATCTGAGAAAGCAGTGGCCAGCGCGGATATTCTTGAAGAGTTCTGCCTGGAGCTAAAATCTATTGGTGTCAAAATATCAATAGATGATTTTGGTGTCCAGAACTCTAATCTGGCCAGGCTTTCGAACCTGGAATACGATGAAATCAAAATCGATAAATCACTGGTCGATGGTATCAGTGAACACTATAAACAGGACATCTTCGTCATTTTTAGTGATGCTCTTGTCAAACTGAATAAAACACTTGTTTTTGAAGGTGTGGAGAATGAAATACAATACAATTTTATCGCCAACAGATACCCCAATGCCCTGATTCAGGGCTGGTATTTTTCAAAATCGCTGACCTGCAGTGAGCTGGCGCAGCAGCTCGAAGGTTCTGCCCGTTGACCTCACGGTCACCGGGCTGCCATTGACGCTATATTGTCCGATGGTAACGTATGTATGAATGGCTGCATTTTTTTAATGCAGACCGTTTCCATTTTTCTTCCAGGAAAATACAGTCGTCACAATCAGAGTGTAGATTGCTCTGAAACAGTCTCTTATATGGTCAAAAACGTGAAAATTTCTTTAGTGCTGCCCCTGATACTCTTTTTCCTGGTCTTTGTTTTCGCCCTGTTCATGGATAACCCCTCATCACATGCACTGCGGAAAAAATGCATGTGGTCTGATAACGTGATGTTGAGCTGTATGGCAAAACATCAGAACAAAGGGTTTTGAGGCAGATAACGCGGCGTATTCCGGGTTACTCGTTACCCCACTGGTTCAGGAAGTTCGCAATATCATCAATGCGACGCACAGGGATCCCTGCTTCATCAGCCATCTCTTGCTGCGCGTTTTCACTGATTTCCTCGTTATTCATTAAACGGGTGATCAGCAGCTGGAAATAGTACGCCAGAGGATCGCGCTCTGGTTCACTCACCGGCTCTGCGGCTTCCGTCGAATACTCATCAACGATGTCATAAAATTTAAGCGGGATTTCGTTGTTCATCAGTGGTCTCTTGTCTGCGCTTTAGTGGGTAACGCGCCCAGTATATCTGGATGATCACCCTGAACCAAAATTTTGAGGCCGCTCGTGGTGAACCATCAACGGCTCAGCAGCGCTATCAATGCCGCCAGGGCCGGAATAGCCTGAACATACAGTATCTTCCGACTGGCCGTCATTGCGCCAAACACTCCGGCGATAAGCACACAAGCCAGGAAGAAGACGGTTACCTGAATACCATTTTCCCCAAGCCAGAGTCCCCAAAGTAAACCCGCAGCCAGAAAACCGTTGTACAGACCTTGATTAGCAGCCAGCACCCGGGTTTCACGTGCAAAATCAGCACTGAGATTAAATGCCTTGCGGCCCGTTTTTGTGTTCCACAGGAACATTTCCAGAACAAGAATGTAGATATGTATTAAAGCAACAACGGTAACAAGGGTAGTGGCTAACACGGCAGTCCTTAATGAATGAGGAAGAATGAAATGGAGTATAGGTATTCAGACGAAACAAGACGCAAAAACATTTCACGAGGCAATGGGTTAAAACCGTTCAAAATACATCGACACACGGTTGACCAACCTTGTTAAGGGCATTTATCAGCCGCGCCGGAGCTCAGCCAATGCCTTTTCTTTCTCTTCAAGCTGTTCAAGCTTGTGGTGAAGAGAGTATCCACGCCTGGGCACTCAAAATGATTCAAAACCGCGGAGCCAAACCATACTTCGGGGTTTTGATATTTGAGGCCCAGACCTTAATATCGTTTTGCAGTAGCAGAGTGAAATCGGAATTCAGGTGGTGCACCATATCATTGACGCTGTCAGCATCATTCACGGCAAAATGTTCAATCCTGTTTTGTCCTATCGTAATACATCGATACGTCGCAGGCACATCTTTGCCATTTACATTCAACGTTTGCTCACCCTCTCCGCAACTCCCTTCAGATATATAGGAAACCAGCATATTTGCTGAACGACGACCCGACTGAGAGAAACTTAACATGACAGGCATCCCTTCAGAAGTTTGCGTCATATCATAGAGAACGGCGTTTTTTGCATACCAGGTATTGTATTCCCGCTCCTGGAATGCTGAATGTGAAGACGTAGAGAAAACCACCAGCGCAGCGAGTGTAATAGATTGAATATTCATAGGATGTTGTCTTTATTTGTTGTTGTACTCATTATTCAGATCGTGCTAAAAACAGCAACCACTTAAGATTATTCCTACTACTATTGGCAGTTCTGAAGTAACCTACGCTCCTCTCTAATACCCTCACATCACGAATATAAAAAGAATAAAAAAGTCATATTTTGCATTAATTTAAGGAATTTATTTCATGGAAAAAATAAAGATTAGCAATAACATCTCGATTTTTTATCAATTTTCGAGATCATCCTCTGTTTATCTTGCCAGTTTGTTTGATGCGAACACAGGGGACTATATCTCGTCGGTGATGTCGAACAACAAAGAGTCGCTGATTAAACAAGTTGAGGCCTATGCGCAGCTTGATGAAAACGAACAAGCTCAGCTACGGAAGCTCATTATTTAATGGGTAGAGTGTTGGCTTCTTTCACCGATTCATTTGGCAGCAGATATTTTAATGTATTTATTCTTATCCATTAACTCTGCCCTATATTGGATAACGAATGACATAAACCCGGAACGGGTTGATTGAATTTTGGGGCGTGATCTTTTATAGCATAAAAAAAACGGGGGCCTTACGGCTCCCGTTCTCATTTAACCCAGAATCTGGATTACATGTTCGCGATAATCGCGTCGCCAAACTCTGAACATTTCAGTAGCTTAGCGCCTTCCATCAGACGTTCGAAGTCATAGGTCACGGTCTTGGCAGCAATCGCGCCTTCCATGCCTTTAACAATCAGGTCTGCGGCTTCGAACCATTCCATATGACGCAGCATCATCTCTGCGGACAGGATGATAGAACCCGGGTTCACTTTGTCCTGGCCTGCATATTTTGGTGCAGTACCGTGGGTCGCTTCGAACAGTGCACACTCGTCACCGATGTTCGCGCCCGGGGCAATACCGATACCACCAACCTGTGCAGCCAGAGCATCGGAGATGTAGTCACCGTTCAGGTTCATACAGGCGATCACGTCGTATTCAGCAGGACGCAGCAGGATCTGCTGCAGGAACGCATCGGCGATCACATCTTTAATGATGATCTCTTTACCGGTGTTAGGGTTCTTGATCTTCTGCCACGGGCCACCGTCGATCAGCTCACCACCGAACTCTTCCGCCGCCAGCTGGTAACCCCAGTCTTTGAACGCGCCTTCGGTGAACTTCATGATGTTGCCTTTGTGAACCAGGGTCACAGAGTCACGGTCGTTGGTGATAGCGTATTCGATTGCTGCACGTACCAGACGTTTGGTGCCTTCTTCGGAGCACGGCTTGATGCCGATACCGCAATGCTCAGGGAAGCGAATTTTCTTCACGCCCATCTCTTCACGCAGGAATTTAATCACTTTTTCTGCATCAGCAGAGTCTGCTTTCCATTCGATACCCGCGTAGATGTCTTCTGCGTTTTCGCGGAAGATAACCATGTCGGTCAGTTCAGGGTGCTTAACCGGGCTTGGGGTGCCCTGGTAGTAACGAACCGGACGCAGACACACGTACAGATCCAGCTCCTGACGCAGCGCTACGTTCAGAGAACGAATACCGCCGCCAACTGGCGTGGTCAGAGGGCCTTTAATAGCAACACGGTAGTCGCGAATCAGGTCCAGCGTTTCAGCTGGCAGCCAAACGTCCTGGCCATAAACTTGAGTAGATTTTTCACCGGTGTAAATTTCCATCCAGGAAATTTTACGCTCGCCTTTGTAGGCTTTCTCAACAGCGGCATCAACCACTTTCAGCATTGCCGGGGTAACGTCTACACCGATACCGTCACCTTCAATGAACGGGATAATCGGGTTGTGAGGAACGTTAATCTTGCCGTTTTGCAGGGTGATCTTTTTACCTTCCGCCGGAACAACTACTTTGCTTTCCATTAACCTCTCCTTCGAGCGCTTCTGGTTGTTACTGATCTTATGTTAATAAATTGTAATGAGCCTTTCGATAGTACCTGATTGTCCGACGCCATGAAAGGTCTTCGTTATTAGGCTATAATGCGGCAATTGATAGAGCCTGAAAATACCATGAAGAAAACTTCTTTTAGAAATCACCGGGTTGAGCGATTCAGCTCGCGACAAGCTACCAAAAGATCGCCGGAAAACCAGCCAAAGCGGGTTATTTTGTTCAATAAACCCTACGATGTTTTGCCGCAGTTTACCGATGAAGCCGGGCGCAGCACGCTGAAGGATTACATTCCTGTTCAGGGAGTATACGCAGCCGGCCGTCTGGATCGGGACAGCGAAGGGCTACTGGTGTTAACGAACGATGGCGCGTTACAGGCGAATCTCACCCAGCCAGGCAAACGCACCGGGAAAATCTACTTCGTACAGGTTGAAGGCGAACCTGATGAGGAGACACTGGCGAAATTACGTCATGGCGTAACCTTAAACGATGGTCCAACCTTACCTGCAGGTATCGAACGCGTTAGCGAGCCTGAATGGCTATGGCCGCGCAATCCCCCTATTCGCGAGCGCAAATCGATTCCGACAAGCTGGCTCAAAATTACCCTTTACGAAGGCCGCAACCGTCAGGTTCGCCGGATGACCGCACACGTGGGCTTCCCCACTCTGCGGCTTATCCGCTATGCCACGGGCAGCTACACGCTGGATACCCTGGCTAACGGCGAATGGCGAGACGTTGCCCTTTAAGGAGTCACTATGTTTAAACCTCATGTCACCGTCGCCTGCGTGGTTCACGCGCAGGGTAAATTCCTGGTTGTGGAAGAGAGCATCAACGGTAAGGCGCTGTGGAACCAACCAGCCGGACATCTCGAAGAGAACGAAACGCTGCTGCAGGCCGCCACGCGCGAGCTGTGGGAAGAGACGGGTATCCACGCCCGGCCTCAACACTTCATTCGCCTGCACCAGTGGATTGCACCTGACCATACCCCCTTCCTGCGCTTTTTATTTGCCGTCGAGCTTAGCGAAACGTGCGCCACTGAGCCGCAGGATAACGATATCGATCGCTGCCTGTGGGTCACTGCCGAAGAGATCCTGAATGCGCCAAACCTGCGCTCGCCGCTGGTTGCCGAAAGCATCCGCTGCTGGCAGTCTGCCGGTCGCTTACCGCTTGATGTCATCGGAGAATTTAACTGGCCGTTTACAGAGGGTGTCAATGGTGGGGGGGCGTGATAGAATACGCCGCCTTGAAGTTCAATGTCGTGAGTATTCCATGTCAGATAACAGCCAGAAAAAAGTAATCGTCGGCATGTCCGGCGGTGTCGATTCCTCCGTTTCCGCCTACCTGTTGCAACAACAGGGTTATAAGGTTGAGGGCCTGTTCATGAAGAACTGGGAGGAAGACGATGGCGAGGAATACTGTACTGCCGCAGCGGATCTCGCCGATGCGCAGGCCGTGTGCGATAAGCTCGGTATTGAACTGCACACCGTTAACTTTGCCGCAGAATACTGGGACAACGTCTTCGAGCTTTTCCTCGAAGAGTACAAAGCAGGCCGTACTCCGAACCCGGATATTCTGTGCAACAAAGAGATCAAATTTAAAGCCTTCCTGGAATTCGCCGCTGAAGATCTGGGCGCAGATTACATTGCGACCGGTCACTACGTGCGTCGTGCGGATGTGAATGGCAAAAGCCAGCTACTGCGCGGTCTGGACGGCAACAAAGATCAGAGCTACTTCCTCTATACGCTGAGCCACGAACAAATTGCCCAGAGCCTGTTCCCGGTTGGCGAGCTGGAAAAGCCAGAGGTGCGTAAAATCGCCGAAGCGTTGGATCTGATCACCGCGAAGAAAAAAGACTCCACCGGTATCTGCTTTATCGGCGAGCGCAAATTCCGCGAATTCCTTGGTCGCTACCTGCCTGCACAGCCAGGTAAAATTGTCACCGTGGATGGCGACGAAATTGGTCAGCATCAGGGGCTGATGTACCACACCCTCGGCCAGCGCAAAGGTCTGGGCATTGGTGGTACCAAAGAAGGTAGCGAAGATCCGTGGTACGTTGTCGACAAAGATGTCGAAAACAATATTCTGATTGTCGCGCAGGGTCATGACCACCCGCGTCTGATGTCCGTTGGGCTAATTGCGCAACAGCTGCACTGGGTCGATCGCGAACCGGTAAAAGGCACCCTGCGCTGCACGGTAAAAACACGCTACCGTCAGACGGATATCCCCTGCACCGTCACCGCACTGGATGACGATCGCATTGAAGTGCATTTCGACGAGCCGGTTGCCGCCGTCACCCCGGGTCAGTCCGCTGTCTTCTACAGTGGCGAAGTCTGCCTGGGTGGTGGGATCATTGAACAGCGCCTGCCGCTGCCTGCTGTTTAACACGATTGCACACATAAAGGAGAGCGTGTGGCGAAGAACTATTATGACATCACCCTGGCGCTGGCGGGAATTTGCCAGTCTGCCCGTCTGGTGCAACAGCTGGCGCATCAGGGTCATTGCGACGCTGACGCGCTGCACGTTTCACTCAACAGCGTTATCGACCTCAACCCTGGCTCGACTCTGGGTGTCTTCGGTGGGAGTGAAACCAATCTTCGCCTCGGTCTTGAAACGTTGCTTGGCGTGCTCAACGCCAGTAGCCGTCAGGGGTTAAACGCGGAGCTGACCCGCTACACGTTAAGCCTGATGGTGCTGGAGCGTAAGCTGAGCGCAGCGAAAGGCGCGCTGGATACGCTCGGTGACCGCATTGCCGGTCTGCAGCGTCAGCTCGACCATTTTGATCTGCAGTCCGAAACGCTGCTGAGCGCAATGGCCGGTATTTATGTAGATGTAATTAGCCCGTTGGGGCCGCGTATTCAGGTTACCGGTTCCCCTGCCGTGCTGCAAAGTCCACAGGTCCAGGCGAAGGTTCGCGCCTCGCTGCTGGCAGGCATTCGCGCCGCAGTCCTGTGGCATCAGGTTGGCGGTGGCCGCCTGCAGTTAATGTTTTCTCGTAATCGCCTGACGACTCAGGCAAAACAAATTCTTGCTCATTGTTAACCTCCCGGAGTTGCGAATTATGGAATTATCCTCACTGACCGCCGTATCCCCTGTCGATGGACGCTACGGCGATAAAGTCAGCGCGCTGCGCGAGATCTTCAGCGAATATGGCCTGCTGAAGTTCCGTGTACAGGTAGAAGTACGCTGGCTGCAAAAGCTGGCCGCCCAGGCAGCAATCAAGGAAGTTCCTGCTTTTGACGCCCAGGCAAACGATTACCTTGATAAAATCGTTGCTGACTTTAATGAAGAAGATGCGGCACGCATTAAGACTATCGAGCGCACCACCAACCACGACGTGAAAGCGGTTGAATACTTCCTGAAAGAGAAAGTCGCGAGCGTTCCTGCGCTGCACGCGGTATCTGAATTCATTCACTTCGCCTGTACTTCAGAAGATATCAACAACCTGTCTCATGCGCTGATGCTCTCTACCGCGCGCAAAGACGTGGTGCTGCCATACTGGCGTAAAATCATTGATGCGGTGAAAGCATTGTCCGTGGAATACCGCGACATCCCTCTGCTTTCCCGTACTCACGGCCAGCCAGCGACCCCATCCACGATGGGTAAAGAGATGGCGAACGTGGCGTACCGTATGGAACGTCAGTATCGTCAGCTGGAGCAGGTTGAAATTCTGGGTAAAATCAACGGCGCGGTCGGTAACTATAACGCCCACATCGCCGCGTACCCGGAAGTGGACTGGCACCAGTTCAGCGAAGAGTTCGTGACCTCTCTGGGCATTCAGTGGAACCCGTACACCACCCAGATTGAGCCGCACGACTATATCGCAGAGCTGTTTGACTGCGTTGCACGCTTCAACACCATTCTGATCGACTTCGATCGTGACGTGTGGGGTTACATCGCGCTGAACCACTTCAAACAGAAAACCATCGCCGGTGAAATCGGCTCTTCTACCATGCCGCATAAAGTGAACCCAATTGACTTCGAAAACTCCGAAGGCAACCTGGGTCTGGCGAACGCCGTGCTGCAGCATATGGCGAGCAAACTGCCGGTTTCCCGCTGGCAGCGCGACCTGACCGACTCCACCGTACTGCGTAACCTGGGCGTTGGCATTGGTTATGCGCTGATCGCGTACCAATCCACCCTGAAAGGTGTGAGCAAACTGGAAGTGAACCGTGACCGTCTGCTGGACGAACTGGATCACAACTGGGAAGTTCTGGCAGAGCCGATCCAGACCGTAATGCGTCGTTATGGCATCGAAAAACCGTACGAAAAACTGAAAGAGCTGACCCGCGGTAAGCGCGTTGACGCCGAAGGCATGAAACAGTTTATCGACGGTCTCGAACTGCCAGAAGAAGAGAAAACGCGCCTGAAAGCGATGACGCCAGCAAACTACATTGGCCGCGCAATGACGATGGTCGACGAGCTGAAGTAATTCCCCTCCCCCCTTTCCGCCCGGAAAGGGGGTTGCTTTTCCCCGGTTTACTCAATGTTTATCCCCACAACAACATAATCAGCGTTAAACTATTCATACCATTCATATAGGGAGAAAAGATGATGCGCGTACTGGTTGTTGAGGATAACGCATTGCTACGCCATCACCTGAAGGTTCAGCTTCAGGAGATGGGACATCAGGTAGACGATGCCGAAGATGCAAAAGAAGCCGACTATTATCTCAATGAACACATACCGGATATCGCCATCGTCGACTTAGGGTTACCTGATGAAGATGGCCTGTCGTTGATTCGTCGCTGGCGCAACCATGACGTCTCTCTTCCGGTGCTGGTGTTGACCGCCCGTGAAGGCTGGCAGGACAAAGTTGAAGTGCTGAGCGCGGGTGCGGATGATTACGTCACCAAACCATTCCACATTGAAGAAGTGGCCGCACGCATGCAGGCACTGTTGCGCCGCAACAGCGGGCTGGCTTCACAGGTTATCTCCATCCCTCCTTTCCAGGTTGACCTCTCCCGTCGAGAGTTCTCGATTAACGATGAAGCGATCAAACTGACGGCGTTCGAATACACCATCATGGAAACGCTGATCCGCAACAGCGGTAAAGTGGTGAGCAAAGACTCCCTGATGCTCCAGCTTTACCCGGATGCCGAGCTGCGTGAAAGTCACACTATTGATGTGCTGATGGGTCGCCTGCGTAAGAAAATCCAGGCACAGTATCCACAGGATGTGATCACGACCGTGCGTGGTCAGGGTTACCTGTTTGAATTACGCTAAATGAAACGGATTTTTCGCCACATTCTGCCCCTTTCGCTGCGGGTTCGCTTTTTACTGGCGACGGCCGCCGTTGTGCTGGTGCTGTCTCTCTCTTATGGCATGGTGGCACTGGTTGGCTACAGCGTCAGTTTTGATAAAACGACCTTTCGCCTGCTGCGTGGTGAAAGCAACCTGTTTTATACCCTGGCGAAGTGGGAAAATAACCACATCACCGTCGATATGCCGGAAAACCTGAACCAGCAAAGTCCGACGCTGGCGCTTATCTACGATGAAAAGGGAACGCTACTCTGGACACAGCGTAACGTTCCGTGGCTGGTAAAAAGCATCCAACCGGAATGGCTCAAAACCAACGGATTCCATGAAATTGAAGCCGATCTCAACACCACCAGCACACTGATACGTGAGGATCGCTCTCTCCAGCAAAAACTGAATGAGATCCGCGCTGATAACGCCGACATGGAGATGACGCACTCCGTCGCGATCAACATATACCCGGCGACGATGGGCATGCCACAGTTGACTATCGTGGTGGTCGATACCATACCGGTCGAGCTTAAACGTTCTTACATGGTCTGGAACTGGTTCGTGTACGTTCTGGCCGCTAACCTGCTGCTGGTGATCCCGCTATTGTGGGTCGCAGCGTGGTGGAGTTTGCGTCCGATTGAATCGCTGGCGAAAGAGGTTCGCGAGCTGGAGGAACATCACCGCGAGAAGCTCAATCCGGAAACAACGCGCGAACTGACCAGTCTGGTACGTAACCTTAACCGTCTGCTGAAAAGCGAGCGCGAGCGCTATGATAAGTACCGCACTACCCTTACCGACCTTACTCACAGCCTGAAAACGCCCCTTGCAGTGATGCAAAGCACCCTGCGTTCAATGCGCAGTTCAAAGCTTAGCGTCGACGATGCAGAGCCGGTGATGCTGGAGCAAATCAGCCGTATCTCACAGCAAATTGGCTATTATCTGCACCGTGCCAGTATGCGTTCCGGTAGTGCCCTGTTAAGCCGTGAACTACATCCGGTGGCACCTTTACTGGATAGCCTCACCTCTGCGCTCAATAAGGTTTACCAGCGTAAAGGGGTGAATATCAGTCTCGATATCTCGCCGGAAATCAGCTTTGTCGGTGAAAAAAATGATTTCATGGAAGTGATGGGTAATCTGCTCGACAACGCCTGTAAATACTGTCTGGAGTTTGTGGAAGTCACCGCGCGTCAGACGGATAACGAGTTACATATTATCGTTGAGGATGATGGCCCCGGTATTCCGCACAACAAACGTGATGTCGTGTTCGATCGCGGTCAGCGCGCGGATACGTTGCGCCCCGGCCAGGGCGTTGGGTTATCCGTCGCCCGTGAGATTGTCGATCAATACGACGGTAACATAGACGCCGGTGAAAGCTTGCTGGGCGGAGCCAGAATGGAGGTCATTTTTGGTCGTCAGCAGCCCACATCGAACGATAGTTAACCCATTATGTGAAAAATGCGAGGATCTCGCACCCAGGCTCCTGAGCTTCCGTTATAATCCGACTCAGTAAGAGCCTGCGGAATAAAAAAGATGGATTATCACTTAACACTTAACTGGCCCGACTTTATTGAACGTTACTGGCAGAAACGCCCGGTCGTTCTGAAACGCGGATTCAGCAATTTTGTCGACCCTATCTCCCCTGATGAGCTGGCGGGTCTGGCAATGGAAAATGAAGTGGACAGCCGCCTGGTCAGCCACCAGGACGGGAAGTGGCAGGTCAGCCACGGTCCTTTCGAAAGCTACGATCACCTGGGTGAAAACAACTGGTCTTTACTGGTTCAGGCGGTCAACCACTGGCACGAACCAACCGCTGCCTTGATGCGCCCATTCCGCGCCCTGCCTGACTGGCGAATGGACGATCTGATGATCTCCTTCTCCGTGCCTGGCGGTGGCGTTGGCCCGCATCTGGATCAGTATGACGTGTTTATCATTCAGGGTACCGGACGCCGCCGCTGGCGCGTGGGTGAAAAAGTGCCGATGAAACAACACTGCCCGCATCCTGACCTGCTTCAGGTTGATCCGTTTGAAGGCATTATCGACGAAGAGCTGGAGCCGGGTGATATTCTCTATATTCCACCAGGCTTCCCGCATGAAGGCTATTCGCTGGAAAATTCCCTGAACTATTCTGTCGGGTTCCGCGCACCAAGCGGGCGAGAGATGATCAGTGGCTTTGCCGACTACGTTCTGCAACGCGAGCTGGGCAGCCATCGTTACAGCGATCCGGATGTGCCTGCCCGCGAGCACCCGGCAGACATTCTGCCAGAGGAGCTGGATAAGCTGCGCGGCATGATGCTGGATCTGATCAACGAACCTGAGCATTTCAGACAGTGGTTTGGTGAATTTGTCAGCCAGTCGCGCCACGAGCTGGACGTCGCGCCACCAGAGCCACCGTATCAGGCCGATGAGATTTATGATGCACTGCAGCAGGGCGATAAACTGATTCGTCTGGGCGGGTTACGCGTACTGCGTATTGGTGAGGACGTCTTCGTCAACGGCGAGAAGCTTGATTCTCCGCACCGTCCGGCGCTGGATGCCATCGCCAGCCATCTGACGTTGACTGCCGATATCTTTGGTGATGCGCTGGAAGATCCGTCATTCCTCGCCATGTTAGCCGCACTGGTGAACAGCGGGTACTGGTTCTTCGAGGACTAAATCACCTGATCTTGCCCGGTGGCGCTACGCCACCGGGCGTTTTATCATCGATTCGCCGTCAACTCTGCGATCCGCACGATCACCTTCACCGCTTTTTCCATCCCCTCCAGCGTCACGAATTCATGCTTGCCGTGGTAGTTATAACCGCCGGTAAACAGGTTCGGGCATGGCAGCCCCATAAACGACAGCTGCGAACCATCGGTGCCGCCGCGAATGGGTTTCAGTAACGGTTCGATGTCGCAATCCCGCATCGCCTGCTGTGCGATATCGAGGATATGCGGGTGCTCCATCACTTTATCGCGCATATTGTAATAGCTGTCTTCGATAATCAGCTCAATGTAGCAATCCGGGTGCAGCCCCTTGCCGACCTTCTTCGCAATTTCCATCATCTTGCGCTTGCGCGCCTCAAAGGCTTTGCGATCAAAATCGCGCACGATGTAGTGCATCTGCGCACTGTCCACCGTGCCCTTGATGCTGGTCAGATGATAGAAACCTTCGTACCCTTCAGTCAGCTCCGGGCTCTCTTCTGCTGGCACTTCCGCATGAATGCGGGAAGCCAGCGACAGCGCGTTCACCATCACCCCTTTTGCAGAGCCAGGATGGACATTGTTTCCCACAATTTTGATGGTGACCGACGCCGCGTTGAAGTTTTCATACTCCAGCTCCCCCACACCACCACCGTCAACGGTATAGGCCCACTTCGCATCAAAGGCGTCAACGTCGAAGTGCTTCGCGCCCTTGCCTACCTCTTCATCCGGCGTAAACGCCACACGAATATCACCATGCGGAATATTTTTGCCTTTTAGCACCGCCAGTGCGGTCATGATCTCGGCAATACCCGCTTTATCATCAGCCCCCAGCAACGTTTTACCATCGGTGGTGATCAGCGTCTGGCCAAGCAGCTGGTGCAGAACCGGGAACATCACCGGTGACAGCACTTCATCACCAATCCCCAGGGCAATGTCTCCACCGCGATAATTTTCAACAATCTGTGGGTTCACATGCTTACCGCTAAAATCCGGTGAGGTGTCAACATGAGAGATAAAGCCGATCGCCGGGATATCCCCGGAGACATTTGCCGGCAGCGTTCCCATCACAGTGCCTTTCTCGCTTAGCGTGACGTTGACCAGCCCTTGTGCTTCAAGCTGCTCTTTGAGCAGGTTTAATAACTTCCACTGGCCTTCGGTGCTCGGCACCTGTCGGACACCCGGTTTAGATTGGGTATCCAGCGAAACGTACTGTAAAAAACGCTCAAGTAATTTATCCATGCAGTCACCCTCACTTTTCGTGACAACATTATCAATAACCATCAAAACGCAAATATTGCGTCAGGTCACTTTTATCCCGCAAACGAGAACTTTTTACGTTTATATCTTTATGCGTTAATAAATGTAGCTTATAGATCAGTGACAAGGATTGGCGATTGCAGGGGATTGCCGTAGAATGTCCGCCCTCATTACGCGTCACCAGGGTGGTTACGGTTACACACAAACCCCGCTTCAGTCTGCTGCCTGAGGCGTTTATATGGGACAGCACAAAAATTGAATACACAACGCCGTTCACGTTCACCGCTGGTGCAACTGGAACGAATTTGTAAAAGTTTTGATGGTAAAGCAGTGATCTCCGATCTCAGCCTGACCATCAATGATGGTGAGTTTCTCACGCTACTTGGCCCTTCTGGCTGCGGTAAGACAACTGTACTGCGCCTTATCGCCGGGCTGGAAAACGTTGATAACGGCCTTATCCATCTTGAAAACCAGGACATTACCCAGGTTCCCGCCGAAAATCGCCACGTTAATACCGTCTTTCAAAGTTATGCGTTGTTCCCGCACATGACCGTGTTTGAGAACGTAGCGTTTGGCCTGCGGATGCAAAAAACACCGGCAAAAGACATTCCCGCGCGCGTTACCGAAGCACTGCGTATGGTTCAGCTGGAGGAGTTTGCTCAGCGTAACCCCCACCAGCTTTCCGGCGGCCAGCAACAGCGTGTGGCCATCGCGCGTGCAGTGGTCAATAAACCGCGCTTGCTGCTGCTGGATGAATCGCTTTCCGCACTGGATTACAAACTGCGCAAGCAGATGCAGAACGAACTGAAAGCCTTACAGCGCAAACTGGGTATCACCTTTGTCTTTGTCACCCACGATCAAGAAGAAGCGCTGACCATGTCAGACCGCATCGTCGTGATGCGTGACGGCAAAATCGAGCAGGACGGTACCCCGCGCGAAATCTATGAAGAGCCGAAAAACCTGTTTGTGGCGAGCTTCATTGGCGAAATCAATATCTTCAACGCTACAGTCATTGAACGTCTGGATGAAGAGCGCGTTCGAGCCCGTGTCGAAGGCCACGAGTGCAATATCACCGTTAACTTTGCCGTTGAAAAGGGGCAAAAGCTCAACGTTCTGCTGCGCCCGGAAGACCTGCGTGTTGATGAAATTCACGGCAGTGACGATGCCGACGGTCTTATCGGCTATATCCGCGAGCGGAACTATAAGGGGATGACGCTGGAGTCCGTCGTCGAACTGGAAAACGGTAAGATGGTTCTCGTCAGCGAATTCTTTAACGAAGATGACCCGGACTTTGACCACTCTCTTGATCAAAAAATGGTCATCAACTGGGTAGAAAGCTGGGAGGTTGTACTGGCTGATGAAGAACACAAGTAAATTCCAGAATGTGGTGATTGCCACTATCGTCGGTTGGCTTGTGTTGTTTGTCTTTTTACCCAACCTGATGATCATCGCGACCAGCTTCCTGACCCGCGACGATACCCGTTTCGTTCAGTTGGTCTTTACGCTGGAGAACTACTCGCGCCTGCTCGACCCGCTCTATTTTGACGTGCTCCTGCACTCGCTCAGTATGGCGCTGATAGCCACCGTTGCCTGTCTGGTGCTGGGTTATCCTTTCGCGTGGTTCCTCGCGCGTCTGCCGAAAAAGATACGCCCACTGCTGTTATTTTTACTGATTGTGCCTTTCTGGACCAACTCGTTAATCCGCATCTACGGCCTGAAAATCTTCCTCAGCACGAAGGGATATCTGAACGAGTTCCTGCTGTGGCTGGGGGTGATTGATACACCAATCCGCATCATGTTCACCCCGGGAGCGGTGATTATCGGTCTGGTCTATATTCTGCTGCCGTTTATGGTGATGCCGCTCTACTCCAGCATCGAAAAACTCGATAAGCCGCTGCTGGAAGCGGCGAAAGATCTGGGTGCCAGTAAATTGCAGACCTTTATTCGTATCGTGATCCCGCTGACCATGCCCGGCATTATCGCCGGTTGTCTGCTGGTGATGCTGCCCGCAATGGGTTTGTTCTACGTTTCTGACCTGATGGGCGGGGCAAAAAACCTGCTCATCGGTAACGTGATTAAGAGCCAGTTCCTGAACATCCGTGACTGGCCATTTGGCTCCGCCACCAGCATTACGCTGACGGTGGTGATGGGTCTGATGCTGCTGGTGTACTGGCGAGCCTCGCGCTTGCTGAACAAAAGGGTGGAACTCGAATGATCGGCCGACTGCTTCGCGGCGGTTTTATGGCCGCCATTTATGCATATCTCTATATCCCGATTATCATTTTGATCGTAAACTCGTTTAACAGCTCACGCTTTGGGATCAACTGGCAAGGGTTTACCACCAGCTGGTACAGCCTGCTGATGAACAATGATAGCCTGCTGCAGGCCGCTCAACACTCGCTGACGATGGCGATTTTCTCCGCCACCTTTGCCACGCTGATCGGCTCACTCACCGCCGTGGCGTTGTATCGCTATCAATTTCGTGGCAAGCCGTTCGTCAGCGGCATGCTGTTTGTCGTGATGATGTCACCCGATATTGTGATGGCGATTTCCCTGCTGGTGCTATTTATGCTGCTGGGCGTACAGCTGGGATTCTGGTCGCTGCTGTTTTCCCACATCACGTTCTGCCTGCCGTTTGTCGTGGTAACCGTTTTCGCACGCCTGAAAGGGTTCGACGTGCGAATGCTGGAGGCGGCGAAAGATCTGGGGGCCAGCGAGATGACCATCCTGCGTAAAATCATCCTGCCGCTGGCGATGCCTGCGGTGGCTGCCGGGTGGTTGCTCAGCTTTACCCTGTCGATGGATGACGTCGTGGTCTCCTCTTTCGTGACCGGGCCAGGCTATGAGATTCTGCCACTGAAGATCTATTCAATGGTCAAAGTTGGCGTTTCGCCCGAGGTGAACGCGCTGGCGACAATTCTGCTGGTGTTATCGCTGGTTATGGTGGTTGCCAGCCAGGTTATTGCGCGTGACAAAACAAAATCTCTGGGGACTTTAAAATGAAAAAAATGCTTGCCGCTGCAGCACTGGTGCTCGGTATGGGTACTGCGCATGCTGATGACAGCAAAACGCTCTATTTCTACAACTGGACTGAGTATGTGCCGCCAGGCCTGCTGGAACAGTTCACAAAAGAGACGGGTATCAAGGTTATCTATTCCACCTACGAGTCGAATGAAACCATGTACGCCAAGCTCAAAACCTACAAAAACGGCGCGTATGATCTGGTGGTTCCCTCAACCTATTTCGTCGATAAAATGCGCAAAGAGGGCATGATCCAGAAGATCGACAAAACGAAGCTGACTAACTTCAGCAACCTCGATCCGGAGATGCTCAATAAACCGTTTGATCCGAATAATGACTACTCTATTCCATATATCTGGGGTGCGACGGCTATTGGCATCAACAGTGACGCCATCGACCCTAAAACCGTCACCCGTTGGGCCGATCTGTGGAAACCGGAATACAAAAGTAGCCTGCTGCTCACTGACGACGCCCGCGAAGTGTTCCAGATTGCACTGCGTAAACTGGGTTACTCTGGCAACACCACGGATCCAAAAGAAATTGAAGCGGCCTATTATGAGCTGAAAAAGCTGATGCCTAACGTGGCAGCGTTTAACTCCGATAACCCGGCAAACCCGTATATGGAAGGCGAAGTGAACCTGGGTATGGTGTGGAACGGCTCCGCGTATGTTGCACGCCAGGCCGGTACACCGCTGGAAGTCGTCTGGCCGAAAGAAGGTGGGATCTTCTGGATGGACAGCCTCTCTATTCCGTCAAATGCGAAAAATGTAGAGGGTGCGCTGAAGCTGATTAACTTCCTTCTGCGCCCGGATGTGGCGAAACAGGTTGCCGAGACTATTGGCTACCCAACGCCAAACCTGGCCGCGCGTAAGCTGCTCAGCCCGGCGGTCGCGAACGATAAATCGCTTTACCCGGATGCGCAAATCATCAGTAAAGGGGAGTGGCAGAACGACGTCGGTGATGCCAGTCGTCTTTACGAAGAGTATTACCAGAAGTTAAAAGCGGGCCGCTAAGCCGTGTCGCACACGTCCTCACGTCGCACAGGCGGCGTGAGGACCGATTAACTGGCTGCATTCTCCCCTGCCCAGATCGTTGCCACTCGCATGGCCCCGACAACATCCTCATCCGACAGACCCAACACGTTACACATTCTGGTCGCCTCATCCCACTCCTGCTGTTCATAGTAGCGGCAAAGCGTAACGATGTCGGCTAACAGCCCTTCCTGATGGCACAACGCATTGCTCACACTCTGTGGCACGGCAATTTGCTTCATTAACTCAGTCATCGGCAGTTCAAGGATAGTATCGAGCAACGAGAACAGGCCGCACAGGAACGCATTTTCAGCCTGCGTCGGCTCCCCCATTTTCTCGGTGATCAGTTCACAAAATTTCCCTCGCATCATACTCAGAGGGTAAAGCTCGTTAACGGTATCATTACCCGCGCTGGCCAGCACCACGACCGCAACAAATCTTCTGAGCTGGTTCTCACCGAGATACCTAAGCACTTCACTTAGCGTTAACTTACTAAAATTACAGGCACTACAGTATTTAAATGCGGTATGTTTCATATACCGCATGATTTTATAGGACAAAGTGAGGTCTGTTTTAATCAGCGACTCGATAATCCGGAAATCGGGTTTGTTGCGTCCTATTTCCATCTGCAGACGAAAAATTGCGAGCTGGTTTTGCGATAACCGCTTATATTTTATGATCTCCGGGCGGCAGAAAAAGTAACCCTGAAACAGAGAAAAACCTGCATCGCGGTATTTTTTGAATTCCTCTTTAGTCTCAACTTTTTCAGCGAGATACTTAATATGTCCGGTCAGCTTTTTACGCTGTTGCAAATAATTTTCAATTTGCTCTAAGGTATTATTTCTGACATCGAATTTCAGTATGGAAATATAGGGTAAAAAAACATCCCATTCAGGTGCAAGGGTGAAATCATCCAACGCAAAGCGATATCCGTGGGCATTCATCTCTTTCACGGCCTGCAATAATTCGTCTCCCGGGACAGCATCCTCGAGGATCTCAACAACCACGTTATCTTTATCCAGCGCTTCTCCGCTGCGATCGATTACCATTCGGGAAGGGAAATTGATAAACGATGTGTGTGTCCCAGCAATCTGCTGAGACGGGACACATAAAAACTGGTCAGAAATCATCCTGGATGTTGCATATTCCGCCGACACATCCGGAAAACGGTTTGTCATCCCATCCCTGAAAAGCAGCTCATACGCCACTGTATTCATATCCGTGTTAAAAATGGGTTGTCTCGCGATAAATGCGTACATATCCCATCCTCCTCATCGTTTTTATATTTATTAGCATCTTCTTTTTACACGAGTATAACGAGCATTATCGAGCGCTATTTTGATTTATTGCACAAAACATTAGCAACCACATTAATCAAAAGGAATTGCATTCTCAAAATTTAAATTAAATTTATCCCGCACTCTACAGAAAAATGGAGATATATCCGATAAATGATCTGTACATGCCCGGTATGTGCGACATTCCTGGAGAAAAGAGTGAAGAACGCTATGATCCAAAAACGAAAATTAAGTGTCAAAACATTGATGCTGTTATCTATTTTTATCACCGTGACGGTAGGCTTTACGGCAACGATCGGTTTTATGATGTGGCAATGGATGGCTCAGCAAGAGGTTCTGGCCAAAAAGCACATCCAGCAAATTGCGCAAGTTCAGTCTTTACAGGTCAGTAAGCAGATGGATTCAGCCCTGACAGCCGCCCGGGATATCGGCAACAGCGCCCTTGCGTTGCGTGACGCGGGAATGGCTGACCGTCAGGGGTTAAACCAGCTGCTCACGCATTATCTCACCGCGCACGGCAATTTTTTGTCCATGTCGATGGCGTTTGAACCCAACGCCTTCGATGGCAAAGATGCCACTTTTGCCGGTCAGAGCGGTGAAGATCCGGCAGGACGTTACGCCCGCTACGTCGACCGCGATACCACGGGAAAACCCGCGTTACACCTGCTGACTGATATAGAAACGCCGGGCAGCGGTGATTACTATCTGTTGCCGAAGCAGCGACAAAAAGACGTCATCATCGAGCCCTATATTTACCCCTACAACGGCGTTGACGTGATGCTCACGTCGATTGCTGCACCCATCATGCACGATGGTCAGTTCCTGGGGTCAGTAACATCCGACTTCTCACTGGCCACGCTGCAGACGATGATCGGTGCGATTAAACCCTGGAACAACACAGGCTATGCCCTGCTCCTCTCAGCAGGCAACACCGTGGTTTCCAGCCCGGATAAACGGGCCGTGGGTAAGCCTTATGCAGGTAAAATTGCCGGTAACGACGTCATCCGCGTTCCCGATCCTCTTCTGAAGGAAGAGGTGTTTATTACCTGGCAATCCATCACTATCGGCAACAGTGAAACGCCGTGGAAGCTGGCCATCGTCACACCGGTCAGCGAAGTGATGGCCGAGGCAAGGCAGTTTTTGCTGAAAGCCATCATCCTGATGGTGTTAAGTATCGTGGTGGTTAGCCTGGTGATGGCACAGATCTTTACCCGCAAAGTTGACCGCCCGGTTGGTGGTGAGCCGGCTGATGCCGCCGGTATTGCGCTGGCCGTTGCACGGGGTGATTTAAATAACGTTATCCCGGTTCGGGCTGGCGATACCCGCAGCATTTTCTACGCCCTGCATACCATGCAGATGCAGCTCAGACGCATCGTCGACAACATCAACGAGGCCAGTCACACTGTCCACGGCGGCACCAGCGAAATTTCGGCGGGTAACCTTGATCTGGCCTCGCGTACCGAAGAACAGGCGGCGGCGATTGTTGAGACAGCAGCCAGCATGGAAGAAATTTCAGCCACGGTGAAAAATAACGCCGACAATGCCCACAAGGCGACACGTCTGACCGACCATGCGGCCACGATCGCCGGTCGGGGTGAAACGCTGGTGAACGAGGTCGTGGACGTGATTGCCGAAATAGACGAGAGCGCCCGTAAAATCGGCGAGATCAACAGTATTGTGGACGGTATTGCCTTCCAGACCAATATTCTGGCACTGAACGCTGCCGTGGAAGCAGCCCGGGCGGGCGAACAGGGACGCGGGTTTGCCGTGGTGGCTGGTGAAGTCCGCAATCTTGCCCAGCGGAGCGCCAACGCGGCCAAAGAGATCTCACATCTGATTGCGGAGTCGTCGAGCCGCGTCAGCAAAGGCGTTGAACTGGTTAATGAAACCGGTGGCATGATGAAGCAGGTCATCGAGGCCGTGTCGCATGTGCACCTGGTGATTAACGAAATTGTTCAGGCGCTGGACGAGCAGAACCGGGGGATTAGTCAGGTCAGCACCGCCGTCAATCAGATGGACAGCACCACTCAGCAGAATGCGTCACTGGTGCAGCAGATTTCAGCCGCAGCACTGTCGCTGGACGAGCAGGCGAAATCACTGGAGAAAACGCTGGCATTCTTTAATTCATAACGACAAAGGCACCCGGTAAAACGGGTGCCTTTTTACGGTTACAGCCCTTTCAGCAGCTTATCGACAAATTCCGGTACCACTTGACTTGCCAGGCCATAGTGCTTCTCTTCAAACTCGCTCCCAACCTGGCTCGGCTCAAGATTAAGTTCTACCGTGTGAGCACCATGTAGCCGCGCTTCGTGTACAAAACCTGCTGCCGGATAGACATGGCCTGAGGTGCCAATAGCAATAAACACGTCCGCCATTGCCAGCGCACTGTAGATATCATCCATCCCCAGCGGCATTTCACCAAACCAGACCACGTGTGGGCGCAGGCGCGAAGGGAACTGACAGCAATGGCACCGGTCTTCCTCCAGCACATCCTCTTTCCAGTCCAGCACCTGACCGCTCCAGGCGCAGCGCACCTTCAGCAGTTCACCGTGCATATGGATGATGTTCCGGTTACCCGCTCGCTCATGCAGGTTGTCGATATTCTGCGTGATCAGCAGAAAACGATCCCCCAGCGCCTCTTCCAGTTGCGCAAGTGCCAGATGCGCCGCATTCGGCGCAACCTCCGGTTGCTGAAGCTGACGACGACGGGCGTTATAAAACGCCTGCACCAGCTCCGGATCGCGGGCGAAGCCTTCCGGCGTCGCCACATCCTCGACACGATGCTCTTCCCACAGCCCATCCGTCGCACGGAAGGTACGAATACCAGATTCGGCAGAGATCCCCGCACCGGTCAGGACCACCACTCTGGGTTTATCCATCGCTTCCGGCATCATTCTGTCCCTGAAAAAAATCCGCTGGCGCAAGCGCTCACGTAAGCGGCGTTTATTTTTGCGAAAACGGCTGAGTCGACCTAACCGACGCGACAGCATAGTAACCTCGTAAACTAATCGGTGAGATGAAGGAATGCAGCTCCGCGCATGCCTCCTGCGTCCCCGTGCCGCGCGCGTTCAATACGCGGCACGTGGGCGACCGGCAATAAATGTCGGGGCAAACGCCCGGACAACTGTTCCGTAATCGCTGTAAAGTTTGAAAGCCCACCCCCAATCACCAGCAGATCCGGGTCGACAATAGTCAGAATATTCCCCAGACACACCGCCAGCAAATCAAGATAGCGTTCGACGTGTTCACGCGCCTGCGCATCCCCCTGCTCCCACAAGGTAATGATTTGGATGGCTTCAAGTTTCTGATGATAGAAGTGTTCATAAAGCCATGCAAACCCACGGCCTGAAAGATAGTTTTCAATGCAGCCGCGCTGACCACAGCCGCAGCGCGTCAGCGGGAAATCGCGCCCCACCACCTCCAGCGCATCCACCGGCAGGCGGATATGGCCGAATTCACCCGTGATGTAACTGTGCCCGGTAATCGGTTTACCGTTGATGACGATCCCGCCTCCGACGCCCGTACCGAGGATCAGCCCCATCACCAGCGGATATTGGCGGAACTCGTCGTCCCAGGCTTCCGAGAGAGCAAAACAGTTGGCATCGTTATCTAAACGCACGTCGCGTTCAAGGAGAACAGAGAGATCGGCGCGCAGCGGTTTACCGCTGGCCGCAGGAACGTTGGCGGCATACAGCGTGCCATCCTCCGTTTCGGGCATTCCCGGAATACCAATGCCGACGCTGCCTTTTACACCAAAACGAGCGTCGGCTTGCGCCACCAGCGCGGCAATGGCCGTTAAAAATTCATCGTAGCTTTCACGCGGGGTGGGAACACGAGTTTCCCACTGCAGTTTGAGGTTTTCATCAAACACGCCCAACGCAATTTTAGTGCCGCCAATATCAAATCCATAATACATAATGCATTCCTCTTTTGATTCAGCGGCCATACACTTCATCCTTCAAACTGCCTCTGCGTTGGCTTCGTCTGTTCACCCCAATCACCTACTTAAGTAAGCTTCTGGGGATTCTCAGACTTGCCGCCTTGATCCAGCTTGAATGATTTTGTGTATAAGACAATGAATCATGACGTAATTACTGGCCACTTAATACCCTCGCCGGATCAATTCGGCTTGCGCGACGCGCCGGATACCAGCTTGCCAGCAGACTCAGTAAAAGTGCTGTAACCAGCACATAAATAACGTCCAGCCAGTGCAATTCAGACGGCAGGAAGTCAATAAAATAGATATCACCTGACAGGAACTGGTGGCCAATTAGCTTTTCAATCCCGTTAATGATTGGCGTCAGCTGAAGTGAAACCACCACGCCAATCACCACACCGCACAGGCTGCCAAACAGCCCCGCCAGCAAACCGTACCAGACAAAGATGGCGCGAATAAGACCGTCTTTTGCCCCCAGGGTACGCAGCACAGCAATGTCACCGCTCTTGTCTTTGACCGCCATCACCAGCGTCGAGACGATATTAAAACACGCCACACCAATCACCAGCACCATCGCCAGGTACATAATGGCGCGGATCATCTGGATATCACGGTACATATACCCGTAAGTGCCAATCCAGCTCTTGATGTAGACATAGTTGTTGGTCACACCACCTGCATCGCGCACCAGTTTGTTGGCGTTAAAGACGTCGTTAACCTTAATGGCAATCCCCGTCACGCTGTCGCCCATGTCCAGATACTGACGCGCATCGTCCATCGGTACCATCGCGAAACTGTGATCGAGCTGGCCGCTCAGTTGAAGAATACCGGTCACGTGCAGGCGCACGCGTTTAGGCTGCTGCAGTTTATGGTCGGCGCTGGCGTTCGGGATCATGATGGATACCCAGTCGCCCTGCTTCACCTTGAGCGCATCGGCCACGCCTTTGCCCATGATGATTTGCTGCTCACCGGCCTTAAAACTGGACCACGCGCCATTCTGTACATATTTCGGCAACGCGCTCAGTCGCTCTTCCTGCACCGGGTTTACTCCTTTTACCTGAATGGCGCGCAGGTTAACGCCGCTTTCCACCAGCCCGGTAAAGTTAATATAGGGCGCAGCCGCAGCAATACCCGGCACTTTCTCTACTTTGCTGAGCGCATCGCTCCAGTTTGTCCACGGCTGGTTAACCGGTTCAATTTCACCGTGCGGTACTACCGCCAGAATGCGATTGTTCAGCTCACGCTCAAAACCGTTCATAGCGCTTAAGCCCACAATCAGCACCGCCACGCCAAGCGCAATCCCGATGGTGGAAATGACCGAAATGAGCGACACCATACCGCCGCGGCGGCGGCCACGGCTAAAACGCAACCCGATAAGTAACGATAACGGTGAAGCCATTACTCCGCTCCCATCAGGGTCAGTTCAGCATTCAGATGACCATCACGCATTTCAAGCTGGCGTCCCATACGTTTTGCCAGCTGCAGATCGTGGGTCACGACCAGAAACGCGGTCCCCTGGGAGGCATTCAGTTCACCCAGAAGCTGGAAAATACTGTCCGCATTGCGCGCATCCAGGTTCCCCGTCGGTTCGTCTGCCAGTACCAGGCGTGGGTTATTGACCAGCGCACGGGCAATTGCCACACGCTGACGCTCGCCGCCGGACAGCTCGGACGGACGGTGATTACCGCGATGCCCCAACCCCACGGCTTTCAGCATCTCGCTGGCACGGGTGTTAATTTCTGCGGGTTTCTTCCTGCCAATCAGCAGTGGCATCGCCACGTTTTCCAGCGCAGTGAAATCCGGCAGCAGGTGGTGGAACTGGTAGATAAAGCCCAGCTCACGGTTACGCAGTTCCGCTTTTGCCGCAGAAGACATTTTGCTCATCGGCTGGCCGGAGAAAATCACATCACCTGCCGTTGGGGTATCCAGCCCACCCAGCAGGTGCAACAGGGTACTTTTGCCGGAGCCAGAGCTCCCCACAATCGCCATCATCTCGCCTTCGCCTACGCTGAAGCTCACATTGTGCAGCACGTCGGTCTGCACAGCGCCTTCCTGATAGCGTTTGGACAGGTTGTCGCATTGCAACAGGATCTTATTCATAACGTAAAGCCTCAGCGGGTTGAGTGGCGGCAGCGCGCCAGGAAGGATAAAGCGTAGAAAGCAGCGCAATGGCCATCGCAGCCAGCGCAATACCGATCACCTGCAGCGGTTCGATAGCCACTGGCAGTGCCGCACCATCAAGCAACGCACCGATGATTGGCATTAAGTTGTTAAGCTGGCTGGCAAGCAGCGCCCCCAGCACCGCACCAAGCAGCGCACCGATAATCCCGGCGCTGGCTCCCTGCACCATAAACACGGCCATGATCTGGCGCGGCGTCAGCCCCTGGGTTTGCAGAATGGCGACTTCGCCCTGCTTTTCCATCACCATCAGCCCCAGCGAGGTGATGATGTTAAACGCCGCCACCGCCACAATGAGACTCAACAGCAGCCCCATCATGTTCTTTTCCATGCGCACGGCCTGGAACAGCTCGCCCTTACGCTCGCGCCAGTCCTGCCATTTTGTCCCGTCCGGTAATTTTTGCTGGCTGAGGGTATCGACCTTCAGCGGCGCATCAAGCCACAGACGCCAGCCGCTGATGTTCCCTGCGGGGTAACGCATCAGGCGAGAAGCATCCTGAATGTTAACCAGCATCTGATAACCGTCGACTTCGCTGTTGGCAGCAAACGTACCAATCACGTTGAACAGACGCTGGCTCGGCAGACGTCCCATCGGTGTAAACTGGCTGGCAGACGGCACCATCACGCGCAGCTGGTCGCCACGGTTGACGCCGAGCTGCCCGGCAAGCTGCTCACCAAGGATCACGTTATATTTACCGGCTTCCAGGTCAGTCTGTTTAACGTTGACCAGGTACGGCGTCAGCGGATCGTTTTGCGCCGGGTCAATACCCAGCATCACGCCTACTGCCACGCTACGTGCGCTTTGCAGCACGACATCGCCCGTCGTGAGCGGAGCCACGCGCGTGACACCCTGTAACTTCGCCGCGCTTTCCGGCAGCTGTTGCGGATTAATAGAACCGTTAGTTGATGAGAGAACGGCCTGCGGCATTAGCCCCAGGATGTTGTTTTGCAGCTCGCGCTCAAAGCCATTCATGACGGACAGTACCGTCACTAAAGCCATCACGCCAAGCGTAATGCCAATAGTCGAAAGCCAGGAGACAAAGCGACCGAAACGGTCCGCGGCGCGCCCACGCATGTAACGTAAGCCTATAAAGAGTGCGACAGGTTGGTACATGAAATCCGTCTGTTTGCTGATAGCAGACCCACGAGTATATAAGCGAATCCGTTAAGCGTAAATGACTGAAACCGTAAGCTTTGGTAATCATTATTCCTAAAAATTCAGATAAATCATTGGGCTACTCTTTTAACCTCCCTACAGAAGCCCTCACCTTTTCCGAAAAACGTCCCGATACAGACTGTTACTGATGACCTCCCTCACCTCCTGGGGACGAATCCCTCCCGTGCGGTTCCAGTTTGCTTATGCAAAACGATCGAGGATAATAAAGACATTGCGTATCAGTGATATGCCCCAATACTGTTGGTATATCCATAAGAGACTCTGACATAGCCATGGCTGAACACTATCGTTATTCCTTGCCCGTCAAAGCGGGCGACCAGCGCCAACTGGGCGAACTCACGGGCGCGGCGTGTGCCACGCTGGTGGCAGAAATCGCTGAGCGCCATCCTGGCCCGGTGGTGCTGGTTGCCCCGGACATGCAAAATGCCCTGCGTCTGCACGACGAAATTCGGCAGTTCACCGATAACCTGGTGTCCAGCCTGGCCGACTGGGAAACGCTGCCCTATGACAGCTTCTCCCCGCATCAGGAGATCATCTCCTCACGTCTGTCGACACTTTATCAATTACCTACCATGCAGCGCGGCGTATTAATCGTCCCGGTGAACACGCTGATGCAGCGCGTTTGCCCACACAGTTATCTGCATGGCCATGCCCTGGTGATGAAAAAAGGCCAGCGCCTGTCGCGCGATGCCCTGCGAGCGCAGCTGGATAGCGCTGGTTATCGCCACGTCGATCAGGTGATGGAGCACGGTGAATACGCCACACGCGGCGCGCTGCTGGATCTCTATCCGATGGGTAGCGACCAGCCTTATCGCCTGGATTTCTTCGATGATGAAATCGACAGCCTGCGCGTGTTCGATGCTGACACCCAGCGTACGCTGGAAGAAGTGGACTCCATTAACTTGCTGCCCGCCCATGAATTCCCGACGGACAAAACCGCCATCGAGCTGTTCCGCAGCCAGTGGCGCGACAAGTTTGATGTGAAGCGTGACGCCGAACATATTTATCAGCAGGTCAGCAAAGGCACGCTGCCGGCGGGGATCGAATACTGGCAGCCGTTGTTCTTTAACGAACCACTGCCCGCACTGTTTAGCTACTTCCCGGCAAACACGCTGATTGTGAATACCGGTGATGTCGACGCCAGTGCCAGTCGTTTTGAAAGTGAAACGCGCGCCCGCTTTGAAAGTCGGGGCGTGGATCCGATGCGTCCGCTACTGCCGCCGGAAACGCTGTGGCTACGCACTGATGAGCTAAACGCCGAGCTGAAGCGCTGGCCGCGTATGCAGCTCAAAACGGAATCGCTTGCCGACAAAGCGGCCAATACTAATCTGGCGTTCCAGAAATTGCCCGAGCTGGCCGTTCAGGCGCAGCAAAAATCACCGCTGGATAACCTGCGCAAGTTCCTCGAATCCTTTACCGGGCCGGTGGTCTTCTCGGTTGAGAGTGAAGGACGCCGGGAAGCCCTGGGTGAACTGCTCGGGCGGATTAAAGTTGCGCCGAAGCGCATTCTGCGGCTGAGCGAAGCCAGCGGTAATGGGCGTTACCTGATGATCGGTGCCGCCGAGCACGGGTTTATCGATACGCTCAACAACCTGGCGCTGATTTGCGAAAGCGACCTGCTGGGGGAACGCGTGGCGCGTCGCCGTCAGGACAGCCGTCGCACCATCAACCCGGACACGCTGATCCGCAACCTGGCGGAGCTGCACACGGGCCAGCCGATTGTTCACCTCGAACACGGCGTTGGGCGCTATCAGGGGATGACCACGCTTGAAGCGGGTGGCATCAAAGGCGAGTACCTGATGCTGACCTACGCTAACGACGCCAAACTCTATGTCCCGGTATCTTCCCTGCACCTGATCAGCCGCTACGCCGGTGGCGCAGAGGACAATGCACCGCTGCACAAACTGGGCGGTGATGCCTGGGCGCGAGCGCGTCAGAAGGCCGCCGAAAAAGTGCGCGATGTGGCGGCAGAACTGCTGGATATCTACGCCCAGCGCGCAGCCAAAGAAGGCTATGCCTTTAAGCACGATAAAGAACAATATCAGCTGTTCTGCGACAGCTTCCCGTTTGAAACCACGCCGGACCAGGCACAGGCTATTAATGCCGTACTGAGCGACATGTGTCAGCCGCTGGCGATGGACAGGCTGGTGTGTGGCGACGTTGGCTTCGGGAAAACCGAAGTGGCGATGCGCGCCGCCTTCCTGGCCGTAGAGAACAACAAGCAGGTTGCGGTGCTGGTGCCGACCACCCTTCTCGCCCAACAGCACTTTGACAACTTCCGCGACCGTTTTGCCAACTGGCCGGTACGCATTGAGATGTTGTCACGTTTTCGCAGTGCCAAAGAGCAAACACACATTCTGGAGCAGGCCAGTGAAGGCAAGATCGATATTTTGATCGGCACCCACAAGCTACTGCAGAGCGATGTGAAATGGAAAGATCTGGGGCTGTTGATTGTGGATGAAGAGCACCGCTTCGGGGTGCGTCATAAAGAGCGCATTAAAGCAATGCGCGCCGATGTCGACATTCTGACCCTGACCGCCACGCCAATTCCGCGTACGCTGAACATGGCGATGAGCGGCATGCGCGATCTGTCGATTATCGCCACCCCGCCAGCGCGCCGTCTGGCGGTGAAGACCTTTGTTCGCGAGTACGACAATCTGGTGGTACGTGAGGCCATTCTGCGTGAAGTGCTGCGTGGTGGGCAGGTTTATTACCTGTACAACGACGTGGAAAATATCCAGAAAGCGGCGGACAGGCTGGCCGAGCTGGTGCCGGAAGCACGCATTGCCATCGGTCATGGGCAGATGCGCGAACGTGAGCTGGAACGGGTGATGAACGACTTCCACCACCAGCGTTTTAACGTGCTGGTGTGTACCACCATCATCGAAACCGGGATCGACATTCCGACAGCAAACACCATCATCATTGAACGCGCGGATCACTTTGGTCTGGCACAGCTACACCAGCTGCGCGGTCGTGTCGGACGTTCACACCACCAGGCGTACGCCTGGCTGCTGACGCCGCATCCGAAAGCAATGACGACCGACGCGCAAAAGCGTCTGGAAGCGATCGCCTCGCTAGAAGATCTGGGTGCCGGTTTCGCGCTGGCGACGCACGATCTCGAGATCCGCGGTGCCGGTGAACTACTGGGTGAAGACCAGAGCGGCTCAATGGAAACCATCGGCTTCTCGCTGTATATGGAGCTGCTGGAAAATGCCGTCGATGCGCTGAAGGCCGGGCGTGAACCGTCGCTGGAAGATCTCACCAGCCAGCAAACGGAAGTGGAACTGCGTATGCCTTCCCTGCTGCCGGATGATTTTATCCCGGATGTGAATACCCGCCTGTCGTTCTACAAACGTATTGCCAGTGCGAAAAAAGAAACCGAACTGGAAGAAATTAAGGTCGAGTTGATCGACCGTTTTGGGCTTCTGCCAGATGCCGCGAGAACTCTGCTGGATATTGCGCGGCTGCGGCAACAGGCGCAGAAACTGGGCATTCGCAAGTTCGAAAGCAATGAAAAAGGCGGCATTATTGAGTTCGCCGAGAAAAACCATGTCGACCCGATGTGGCTGATTGGTTTGCTGCAAAAACAGCCGCAGCACTTCCGTCTTGATGGCCCAACGCGCCTCCGCTTTGTTCAGGCGCTGGCGGAGCGTAAAACCCGCATGGACTGGGTGCGTAATTTTATGCGCCAGCTGGAAGAAAACGCTATCGCGTAACGGGCTCTCAATCCCCCCGGTAACACCTGCTGCCGGGGGACTATTTACAAACTCTTTGCACTTCCCCCGATCTTCCCGACATACTCATTCATCATAATTATCATTAACGCCTTATAAAACAATAACCTTATCATTTATATGGATTATGGTAATGATGACCTCTTCGCGTTTTACTCGCTGGATAACCCTGTTTGCGCTGGCCGCAACGGTGGCTATTGCGCTTCCTGCTCGCGCAAACACCTGGCCGCTTCCGCCTGCTGGCAGTAAGGTTGTGGGGGAAAACCGCTTTCATGTGGTTGAAAATAATGGTGGTTCGCTGGAAGCGATTGCCAAAAAATATAACGTCGGCTTTCTGGCACTGCTGCAGGCTAATCCTGGCGTTGACCCTTACGTACCGCGTGCTGGCAGCGTACTGACCATTCCACTACAAACTATTTTGCCGGATGCACCGCGCGAGGGGATCGTAATAAATCTTGCCGAGCTGCGTCTTTACTACTATCCGCCGGGCAAAAACGTCGTCACCGTCTACCCTATCGGCATTGGTCAACTGGGCGGCGATACCCTTACACCAACGATGATCACCACCGTGTCGGACAAACGCGCGAACCCGACCTGGACACCAACGGCCAACATCCGTGCCCGCTATAAAGCGCAGGGGATTGACCTGCCAACTGTTGTACCGGCAGGCCCGGATAACCCAATGGGACACCATGCAATCCGCCTCGCGGCATACGGTGGTGTTTATCTGCTGCACGGAACGAATGCTGATTTTGGCATCGGCATGCGCGTCAGTTCCGGTTGTATTCGTCTGCGTGATGATGATATCAAAACGCTTTATAGCGTGATCGCACCAGGCACCAAAGTGAATATTATCAATACACCGATTAAGGTCTCCGGGGAGCCGGGCGGCATACGCCTGGTCGAAATCCACCAGCCGTTATCGAAGAATATTGGTGATGATCCGCAGACACTGCCAATCAACCTGAATGCGGCAATGATGAGCTTCAAGGCTAATGCCGGCACCGATGGCATCGTGATGGAACGCGCGATGGAAGCGCGTTCCGGTATGCCGACAAATGTCACGCGGTATCACGATACCACTCAACAGTCTATGTAACGCACAACGAAAAACGCCCTGCTCATGCAGGGCGTTTTTGATTGCAGTGGCATAACTGCAGGTTTTGTCGAGCTTATTTATAGATTACAGCAGTACCGTGCAGGGTGTTAGGGCCGGTGACTGAAGTGATACGGAAAGATTTTGCCCCCATTTCGTCAGCTTTTTGCGCCAGCTGATCTTCCAGAGAACTCAGGTTTGTACCTGCGTTTGCGGAGATAGTGCCCACTTTATGCTGATCAGCAGGGGTGGATTGCACTTCAACAGCAGCGAAGCTTGCGAAAGAAAGTGAACTCAGGACAGCAGCAGCGAGCAGGGTTTTTACGTTTTTCATGATTGTTACCTTTAGGCAGATGAATATGAAGGTCGTTAGTTATTTACTTAACGATCGATAGTTAAATGATAGATGTGATCCAGATCACACGTCAATATGTTTTTTATAACGACCGTTAAATTAATTTAAATTCTCTTATTAATCATATTGATATGATTAATTTATTTTTCAGCAATCAGCACTGGTGGTGGCACACGTTTATTTTTATAATGACTATTCAACAAACCAACAGAGGACCAACGGCAAATGACAACCGATGTCACGAGTTGCGCAAAGAAAAGCCGTGGCCGACCAAAAGTGTTCGACAGGGATGCAGCGCTTGATAAGGCCATGACACTCTTCTGGCAACATGGGTATGAAGCGACGTCGCTTTCCGATCTGGTGGAGGCCACCGGAGCTAAAGCGCCAACGCTGTATGCGGAATTCACGAATAAAGAGGGGCTGTTCAGAGCAGTGCTGGACAGATACATCTCGCGTTTTGCTGCCAAACACGAAGCGCAGCTTTTCTGTGAAGAAAAAAGTGTTGAGCAAGCATTACTGGACTATTTCACCACCGTCGCCACCTGCTTCACCAGCAAAGATACGCCTGCGGGCTGTTTTATGATTAACACCTCCGCCACCCTTGCGGCGTCTTCCAGAGAGATAGCCAACACGGTGAAATCGCGTCATGCCTTGCAGGAAGAGACGTTGAGCACATTTCTGGCCCAGCGCCAGCAGCGCGGTGAAATACCCGCGCATTGCCATCCACAGGCGCTGGCACAATTTCTGAGCTGCATTTTGCAGGGCATGTCGATCAGCGCCCGTGAAGGCGCAACGCTGGAAAAACTGCAAAGTATTACCCAGACCACACTGCGCCTGTGGCCTGAACTCCTCAAAGCCTGAGCAAAAAAAAAGCTCCTCAGCCTGAGCGCTTGAGGAGCTAAATTCAGAGAACATCTTTTTTACACTTTGTTATTCAGTACCAGCTGACCGTTTCCGTCCAGGGGGATCTGGGAACCAGGGTCTTTATCCATCCGAATTTTGCCCTGCTGGTCGCCAATTTTGTACGTTACGTCATAGCCCAGCATTTTTTCCGACTTGTCGTAGACAGTTTTACAGCGCTGCTGAGTCGTGGTGTATGTATCGTTGTCCTGCATTGCCCCCTGCACCTGGTTACCGGCGTAGCCGCCACCCAGTGCGCCGACGACGGTTGCGACATCCCTGCCACGTCCACCACCGAACTGATGGCCAATCACGCCACCGGCTACCGCACCCAGCACAGAACCGGCGATACGGTTTTCATCCTGCACCGGACGACGATGAGTCACGGCAACGTTACGACACTCCTGACGAGGTGTTTTAACGGTTTCTTTAATCGGGGTAGCGGAAACTACCTGAGCATACTGCGGGCCGCGATCAAGCACATTGAGACTGGCAACGGCAGCCACACCTAACGCAGCAGCGACGCCAATCCCTATACCCGCCAACATGGATTTATTCACGGGACTTCCTCCTTTGTTGCTATTAGTAACAATTTTGCAATTAACGGCAGATTTAGCCAATCGGAAAAAGGCGTAAAAGTGTGGGGATATCGACAGAATGACCGCGTTTCGGAGAACTCCTAAGCGATCAGAGGGAGATTACCAGCATGATATGCTAAAAAATCCCTCCGGAAGCCCGGAGGGAAGAGAGGATTAGTGCAGCTTGAGACGCGGACGAATAACGCGGTTGATTCTGCCTACCAGCATCATCAGGCCCGTTTTGAAGTAGCCGTGCAGCGCGATCTGGTGCATACGGTACAGGGAGATATACACAAAGCGTGCAATGCGCCCTTCCACCATCATGGACCCCCGCATCAGGTTACCCATCAGGCTACCGACGGTAGAGAAGTTAGACAGCGACACCAGTGAACCGTGATCTTTGTAGGTGTACGCCTTCATCGGCTTGCCTTTAGCCTGCGCCAGAATGTTGTGCAGAACCAGGCTTGCCATCTGGTGTGCTGCCTGGGCACGCGGAGGAACAAACCCGCCTTCCGGACGCGCACAGGACGCACAGTCACCGATCGCATAGATTTCCGGGTCACGTGTGGTTTGCAGCGTTGGCTCTGTCACCAGTTGGTTAATGCGGTTGGTTTCCAGCCCGCCGATATCTTTCATAAAGTCAGGTGCTTTGATACCCGCCGCCCAGACCATCAGATCGGCTTTGATGTACTCGCCATCTTTGGTATGCAGGCCGCCTGCATCCGCGCTGGTGACCATTGTCTGGGTCAGTACGCGTACGCCCAGTTTGGTCAGTTCGCTATGCGCCGCACCGGAGATACGTGGAGGCAGCGCAGGCAGAATACGTTCGCCGGCTTCCACCAGCGTCACGTTCAGCGCGTCGTTGGTCAGCCCTTTATAACCGTAGCTGTGCAGCTGTTTCACCGCGTTGTGCAGTTCAGCGGAGAGCTCAACACCCGTCGCACCACCGCCAACAATGGCGATATTAACCTTACCATTCGCACCCATGCTATTGGTGTACTTCAGGAACAGGTTCAACATTTCCTGATGGAAACGGCGTGCCTGGTGCGGGTTATCCAGGAAGATACAGTGCTCTTTCACACCTGGCGTGTTGAAGTCGTTAGAGGTACTGCCCAACGCCATCACCAGCGTGTCATACGCCAGTTTGCGCTCAGGTACCAGCAGCTCACCCTTTTCGTCGCGTAGCTCTGCCAGGGTAATGGTTTTGCTTTCACGGTTGATGTCCACCACGGAACCCAGCTGGAACTGGAAATGATGATTGCGTGCGTGCGCCAGATAGCTCAGTGCATCCACACCTTCATCCAGCGAACCGGTCGCCACCTCGTGCAGCAACGGCTTCCACAGGTGACTGTGGTTACGATCCACCAGCGTAATTTTGGCTTTTTTGCCGCGACCCAGCTTCTTGCCCAACTGTGTTGCCAGCTCCAGCCCGCCAGCACCACCGCCTACAATCACTATCTTTTTCAATGGCGTAGTCAACGTGACCCCCTCAAATTATTAACCAATTGTTAATTAAAAGTTATTGAAATAACTCTTAGTTAACAACAAGTTACAGCACTGAAACCATTCAGGTGCATTGAGAATAACACGTCAGGCGCATTGGTCATACCAAAATTGATATGCATCAAGTTTTGATGGCGTAAATTTGTACAAATTTAGCAAAAAAGAAGGCCCGGCACGCTGTCACGGCCAGGCCTGGTGAGTAAGATGATGGTGCTCAGCCCAGTGTTTTAAAGGCTTTGATGCGTTGTAAATGCGGAGAGATATTCTTGAACTTGTGGGTCTGATCCTCGTCCCAGACTATTTCATAGTAATGATGCAGCAGCTCTGCAGCCCGGTGGCTGCTCAGGGCCTCATCATTGCGCGAGAGGATCACCAGACAGCGGTCGCGGTTTTTCTCGCGGAAGTTACTGACGCACTTGGTGGCAATATCGACGTACTCTTCAGGGCGATCGATTTTGCCTTCCATGTTTTCATTCGGGAACAGGTTAGGATTGAACACCACCTGGCGAATGTCGCACAGGAACCCAATCCGCTCTGCCCAGTAGCCCCCCAACCCGACACCACAAATGAGCGGGCGCTCATCAACATTGAGTTGCAACATCTTGTCCACTTCTTTGAGTAAATGCTGCATATCATGCTTCGGATGGCGCGTACTGTAGCTGATCAACCGTACATCTGGATCGATAAACTGCAGCTGCAGCACCTTCTCATGATTACCTGGACTGTTTGAGTCAAAACCGTGTAAATAGATGATCATTGTCTCTCACCACGCTACGCCTTCCGGGAGGGTTTAAAGGCTGGCTTTATGTGCCTGCCAGCGCTCATTCAGTGCTTCAAGCTGGGCATTGACCGTCTTCCAGCGCGCCGAGCCCATCAGCTCCTGACGACTAAATGAACCTTTATGATACAATTGTGTAACACGCTCTGCATTGATCGGCGACAGGTTATCCAGCACGCTGACGGCTCCTTTACGATTATTGCAGACGAGGATCATATCGCAACCCGCATCCAGCGACGCCTGCCCGCGTTCTGCATAGCTCCCCATAATCGCCGCTCCTTCCATCGACAAATCGTCGGAGAAAATCACACCGTTGAAACCGAGCTCCTGGCGCAGAACGGTTTTGAGCCAGTGCGCAGAACCGCTGGCCGGACGCGGGTCAACATCACTGTAAATCACGTGTGCTGGCATGATGGCATCCAGTTTGTTATCGGTAATCAACGAACGGAATACCGACATATCTTTGGCACGAATGTCCGCCTCCGGACGCGGATCGCGTGGCGTCTCTTTGTGCGAATCCGCAGTCACTGCGCCGTGGCCAGGGAAGTGCTTCCCGGTGGTTTTCATTCCCGCATCGTGCATACCATCAATAAAACGGGTAGCCATCGCCAGTGTAATACGCGGATCCTCATGATACGAACGTTCACCAATGGCAGCACTGATATGCCCTACGTCCAGCACCGGTGCAAAGCTGATGTCGATATCCATCGCAATCATCTCACTGGCCATCAACCAGCCCGCATCCTGTGCCAGTTTGCCGCCCTCTTCCGTACCCAACAGTGCCGCAAATGATTGTGCCGCTGGCAGGCGGGTAAAGCCTTCGCGGAAACGTTGTACACGCCCGCCTTCCTGGTCTACAGCGACCACCAGACGATGATGGGATGCTGCGCGGATTTGCCGGACCAGTTCACGCAGCTGCTCCGGATCGTGATAGTTGCGGGTAAACAGAATCAGACCACCAACCAGCGGGTGCGCCAGAATTTCACGCTCCTCCGCATCCAGCTCAAACCCTTCTACATCCAACATGACTGGACCCACACGAACCTCTCTTATCCTTTAGTTTGTAACTGACGCCAGACGTCATCTGCCAGCGTAATAAATTGTTTGTCACCTGACTGCCGCAGGCGGACTTCGAACCAGCCTGCCATCAGCATCAATACCCACGGCCGCCAGCGCCTGACCTGATGAGCCAGAATTGTGGCATCCAGGTGGGCAATCCGGGCATAGTCGCTGATGAGCGTTTGTCGCGCGGTATCCTCTTCCGCCCACACTGCTGCCAGCTCCAGTGCCACATCCCCGTCTCCGGCATATTCCCAGTCGATAAGCCTGGTCCCTGCTGACGTATGAACGATATTCCCGGCGTGGACATCCATATGCAATGGTACCAACCGTAGCGGCTGTGGCTCTCCCGCTTTACGCAGCCGTTTAAGCTCAGCCAGCCAGAAAGGCGTTCGTCTGCCGGGTAAAGCCTGCTGCCAGTATTGTTCAAGCAGTGGTGCCAGCGTGACTCGCCACCCCAGACGCGGCTGGCTGTGCAGATGATACAACATAGCCGCAAGCGTGGGGGGATCCGGCAGCTCGCTTTTGATCTCTCCCGCAAGATATTCCACGGCCATCCAGCCCTGCATAAAAAAACACGGCTGCGGCACGAGATCCACCGGAAGACGCCTCAACGCGCGATACTGTCGACGAAAGTGGGAGGCAGGAGCGGAAGCATCATGATGCTGGCGCAAAACCAGCCGATGAGAGTCTTGCTCAATAATGCAACTCGCGCCGCCAAGCCCGGAATGGGCCTGCGGCGCGATAAGGCGATACTGAGGGAAATAACGCGTCAGAACATCTTCACGCGTGCAGTTATTGTTGCGTAACGGCACCTTTACCTGACCAGATAATTTCGCCTGTCTGAACCAGCATCAGCTGCATCTGCAGCGCTGGCGTATTCACGTTACCGGAGGCGTTTGAGTAGAGCACATACTGAGCGCCAACGTTACGGGCGATACCAATCGCCTTGCTACGCGAACCGAGGCTATCCTGTGGAGACAGGCCCAGTTGCTGTTTGGCAACTGCCAGCTGTTGCGCGGAGACCAGCGTAAATTTACCGTTATTTGCCAGGGCATTGCGCAGCGTTTCCGTCGCTTCACCCGCGTTCAGGGAACCGTTAGTACGGTTATTCACGCTGTCCACCAGCAGTACGCTTCCCGGCGTGACGCCTTGCGCCTGCAGCATTTTGCCTACCATCGGCTGCATCGCGCCGTTCCAGTCATAGTGACGCACGCGTGGTGCAGGCTGGGACGTTTGATCCTGATGTTCAATCGGGCCTGGCTGTGCCGGAATGCTCGGTACAGACGGCACGGTTGGCTGCGGCTCCGTTGGTTGTGTCGGCTGCTCTGTGCCTGGTTTGGCCTCTTCCACAGGAGCAGGTTGTTCCGTTCGCGTCACACACCCTGCAAGGAAGAGTGCAAAAGCGGTCACGAGCGCATAACGGCTCATATTTTTAATCAAGGTTCACCCCTTACAAATAAAGATAAAGCCGCACCTTATGCGCACCCAGAGAGTTGGCACTGCCATAAAGCGTGACTGACGACCTTGCCGGAATGGTGACGCTGCGCGTCGCCTCAAGCGGGTGCATTTCAAGGCCTCTTACGTCATACCAGTAAAAACGGTAGTGCACCGTTACCGGCTCATGTCTTTCGTTGAAGAGCGTAGAGGAAGCAGAAGACTGAATTTCACTGATGGTCAACGCGGGTTGCTCTGCCGTGATACCCGCAGCAAGCACGGAAGATTCCATCACCAGCGTCTGTTCATCACTGACCGGGATCGCCGGACGCGCGCTGCACCCGACCATCACCATTGTCATTACCAGCGCCACAATACGCCCTCTTAACATGTCAAAGACCTTTGTGTGCCAGCATCGGCCCCAGGGGACGACCACCCAGCAGATGCATATGAATATGATAAACTTCCTGACCACCGTGGCGATTACAGTTCATGATCAGACGGTAACCGTCTTCCGCAATCCCTTCCTGCTCAGCAATTTTCGCGGCCACCGTCAGCATACGGCCTAATGCCACTTCATGCTCGGTTTTTACGTCATTCATGGTCGGAATCAGAATATTTGGAATAATAAGGATATGTGTCGGTGCCTGAGGTGAAATGTCCCGGAAAGCCGTCACCAGCTCGTCCTGATAGACGATATCCGACGGGATTTCGCGGCGGATAATTTTACTGAAAATAGTTTCTTCAGCCATGACCTGTTCCTTTTTTGTTTAATCTGGCGTGGTGCGTCCGCTGTTAACACACAATGTCTGTATTACTGTGTGACATAACTCAAGAGTATGAGCGAATTTCTCCTGCCCTTTCAACCTTCTCCCTCGATTTCTTTCCTTATTGCTGACCAGCTGGCTGGAGAGTAACCACTCAGACACCTGTTTCATTTTTTACGGTGGCGTTTCATCCGCTACACATATAAAAAAGGCAGCCATTCGGCTGCCTTAGTCTCCCCAGATCACAACTTAGTTGCTGCGGATGTATTCATCCATTTCGGTTTTCAGGTTATCGGATTTCGTACCGAAGATTGCCTGAACACCAGAACCAGCCACTACGACGCCCGCTGCGCCCAGTTTTTTCAGACCAGGCTGGTCTACTTTCGCAACGTCGGCAACACTCACACGCAGACGAGTGATACACGCGTCCAGGTTAGTGATGTTTTCTTTACCACCGAACGCGGCAACCAGAGCCGGAGCCATTTCGCTGGTCACGCCAGCTTTGCTGTCTTCTGACGCATCTTCACGACCTGGTGTTTTCAGGTCCAGTGCTTTGATCAGCACACGGAAGATGGTGTAGTACAGAACGGCGTAGCACGCACCAACCACTGGGAACAGCCACAGTTTGCTGCTGTTACCGGACAGAACGATGAAGTCGATCAGGCCGTGAGAGAAGGACGTACCGTCACGCATACCCAGCAGAATACAGATTGGGAATGCCAGACCTGCCAGAACTGCGTGGATAACGTACAGGATCGGCGCAACGAACATGAAGGAGAACTCGATCGGCTCGGTGATACCGGTCAGGAACGAGGTCAACGCTGCGGAGATCATGATACCGCCCACTTTTGCACGGTTCTCTGGTTTAGCAGAGTGCCAGATTGCAATTGCAGCGGCTGGCAGACCGTACATTTTGAACAGGAAGCCACCAGACAGTTTGCCTGCAGTTGGGTCACCTGCCATATAACGTGGGATATCACCGTGGAACACCTGACCTGCGGCGTTGGTGAATTCACCAATCTGCATCTGGAATGGAACGTTCCAGATGTGGTGCAGACCGAATGGTACCAGGCAGCGTTCAACGAAGCCGTAGATACCGAACGCCACAACCGGGTTCTGGTAAGCAGCCCACTGGGAGAATGCCTGGATCGCAGAACCAATTGGAGGCCAGATGAAGGACAAGAGCACGCCCAGAATAATCGCGGCCAGACCAGAAATGATCGGAACAAAACGCTTGCCCGCGAAGAAGCCCAGATACTCAGGCAGCTTGATGCGATAGAAGCGGTTGAACATATACGCTGCAATCGCACCGGAGATGATACCGCCCAGAACACCGGTGTCTGCCAGGTGTTTCGCTGCGATCTCTTCAGCAGGTAAATGCAGAACCAGCGGCGCAACCACAGCCATAGTTTTCACCATGATGCCGTAGGCAACCACTGAAGCCAGAGCAGATACACCGTCGTTATTGGTGAAGCCCAGAGCAACACCGATAGCGAAGATCAGCGGCATGTTAGCAAAAACTGAGCCGCCTGCTTCGGCCATCACATGAGAAACTACGGCTGGCAGCCAGCTGAAGTTAGCAGAACCGACACCCAGCAGAATACCTGCGATAGGCAGTACGGATACTGGTAGCATCAGCGATTTACCGACCTTTTGCAGGTTAGCAAATGCATTCTTAAACATAATTGAGAGTGCTCCTGAGTATTTGTGCTTTTTTTTTACGCTTTCACGCATTGGCCCGGGGGGAGTACCGTGCCGTGGACGGGACATCTAAGCGCCCTTTATTTATTACACAGAGTAAAATAAATCCCTCTGAGTTTGTTTGACGGCTATCACGTTTCAGCTTAAGGCGGCCAAAAAACTTTCAGACATTTACAAAAAGCATTTCTGGATGTGTCTAAAAACACCATCACCGCCCCAAATGAGGCGGTGAACTTTACTCGCTTTGTTTATTAATTACGAGCCTAAAAAAAACAGGTGTATCAAACAGATTGCAGGCGGGCGGGATCAATGTGGAACAGTGTTGCGAAGTTTTCCGTTGTGGTGCGAGCCAGCTCATCGATGCTAACCCCCTTCAGAACGGCCATATACTCAGCCACATCTCTCGTCATGGCTGGCTGGTTTTCTTTACCGCGGTGCGGTACCGGTGCCAGGTAAGGAGAGTCTGTCTCCACCAGAATACGATCGAGAGGAACATAACGCGCGGCATCACGCAGTTGTTCTGCGTTGCGGAACGTAACGATCCCCGAAAACGAGATATAAAACCCCAAATCAAGCAGCTTACCCGCCGTTTCTCTGTCCTCTGTGAAACAGTGTAGTACGCCACCGCAATCCGTCACTTTTTCTTCCCTGAGGATCGCCAGCGTATCCGCACGCGCATCACGGGTATGGACAATAACTGGCTTGTTCAGCTCGCGACCAATGCGAATGTGGTGACGGAACGATTCCTGCTGGCGTGGTTTTGTTTCCGGCGTGTAATAATAATCCAGCCCGGTCTCCCCCAGCGCCACCACGCCCTCTTCCGCAGCCAGACGACGTAACTCTTCAACGTCGTACTCTTCATCCTGATTCAGCGGATGCACACCGCAGGAGAACACGACGTTATCGCGAACGCCCACCAGCTCACGCATGGTGCGGTAACCCGCTAGCGTCGTTGCTACAGCCAGGCAAAATTTCACATCACGGGCAGCGGCTTTTGCCAGCACATCGTCCACGTTTTTATGCAGGGATTGATAATCCAGGCCATCGAGATGGCAGTGTGAGTCGACTAAAAACATAATGTCTCTCTCAGAGATGGGAAACGGGCGGTATCACGCCCGGTTGCAGGTAATGTTCAATACGCAGTAACTGGTCGGTCAGTAAAAGCTCTCGATTGAGACCCGTGACGGCCAAAAGTTGTTCGCGGCTCTGACAAACGTCATGGAGGATAGCGCGCAGGGACGTGCCTGACAGACCGTTCGCCAGGGTGTTCACCAGCGGCCAGGCATCAGGGTTAGTCAACAACGTCGCCCCTTGCTGGATCTTGAGCGCATCAAGGAGTAAGGAGGCCAGCCAGTGCAGACGCTCGGTAACCTGATCGCTATTGAGTACAGGCAGCAGGCTCAACCAGTCGCGGCTATTCAGTGAAGATTCGACAGCCTGGCAGAGCGCCTCACGCTGTGACCAGACATCCGGTTGCAGCATCGCCAGAGCCGCAGCCGGTGCGCCACCGCACAGGCGTAGTGCAGAGAGCGCCACGTCTTGTGACGTTGTCACTTCCCGTTCCAGCCAGCTAAGCGCCCACGATTCCTGAGGCACTGCGAGGTGATGAAGGCGACAGCGGCTGCGTAGCGTGGCCAGCAATATGCCCGGCTCACGGCATGACAGGAAGAACCAGGTTTTTTCCGGCGGTTCTTCCAGCGTTTTCAACAGTGCGTTAGCGGCTGCTTCGGTAAGCAGTGCCGCATCTTTCAGCCAGATGACTTTTGCCCCGTTGAGTCGCGCGTGTTCGTACAATTTTTCGCTAACTTCACGCACAGCGTCAATACCGAGCGTACTTTTACCTTTCTCAGGTTCAAGTGTGTAATAGTCAGGATGTGTACCGGCCTGCATCAGCTGGCAGCCACGGCATTTGCCACAGCTTTTGTGTTCTTCCGGCTGTTGGCACATCAGAAAACGGGTGATGGCGTAAATCAACGCATCATCGCCCATACCCGGCAATGCCTGAATCAGTAACGCATGATGCCCCCGACCGCCCTGATAGCTGTTGACCAGCTGTTCAAAGTGCGGGCGCAACCACGGATACCATTTCATGCCTGTTGTTCCTGTAGCCATTGCGCGACGGTTTCCTGAATGGAACGAGTGACAACCTCAAGGGATTGCGTTGCATCAATGGTACGAATTGTGCTGTCCTGTCCGGCCAGTTCAAGATAACGCGCACGAGTACGGTTAAAGAAATCGAATGACTCTTGCTCAATGCGATCCAGTTCACCACGCGCACGTGCGCGCTTCAGCCCCACTTCCGGCGTTACGTCCAGATAGAGCGTCAGATCGGGGCGGAAATCACCGAGCACCACATCACGCAGCGTTGCGAGCATCGTCTGGTCAATACCGCGACCACCCCCCTGATAAGCCTGGGTAGACAGATCGTGGCGATCGCCAATGACCCACTTACCTTCGGTCAGCGCGGGTTTGATCACTGTCTCCACCAGCTGCACACGCGCAGCATAGAACATCAGCACTTCGGCTTTGTCGGTGATAACTTCGTCGCCTACGGATTTGATATCCAGCACCAGACTACGCAGTTTTTCAGCCAGCTGCGTGCCGCCCGGCTCACGGGTGAACACCATATCCGCAATACCATGCGATTTCAGCGTCTCAACGACCACGTTGCGGGCGGTGGTTTTACCTGCCCCTTCGAGTCCCTCAATGACAATGTATTTACTGCGCATTTTTTTCCTTAAGTGCCTTCAGATAGTCCTGAACAGAGCGATTATGGCTGGCAAGGTTGGTGTTAAAGGTATGACCACCTTTTCCATCAGCCACAAAATAGAGATACGGTGTTTTTGCCGGGTGCGCGGCAGCCTGAAGCGATGCTTCGCTCGGGGTCGCAATCGGGCCCGGCGGTAAACCACTAATCACGTAAGTATTATACGCCGTTGGTGTCTCCAGATCTTTTCTGGATATCTTACCGTTATAACCCTCTCCCATGCCGTAAATCACGGTAGGGTCGGTTTGCAGGCGCATGCCGATGCGCAAACGGTTGATAAAGACCGACGCCACCTGGTCGCGCTCTGCGGCAACGGCCGTCTCTTTCTCGATGATCGAGGCCATCGTAACAAACTGATTTTGATCTTTATACGGCAACCCATCGATGCGCCCTTCCCAGGCCGCCCCGACCGCCGCGACCATTTTTTTGTGCGCCCGCTTCAGAATGGCAACATCAGTGGTACCTGCCGTATACATCCAGGTATCTGGCCAGAACCAGCCTTCTACCCACTCAGGATGTTCGAATTTCAGTACCTCAGCCACCGTCTGGTAGCGGTCATCTTTCAGGGTATGCTTAATATACGGAGCATCGCGCAGTTGTTTGAGGTAATCGCTCAGGCGCATACCTTCAACAAAACGCAGCGGGAACTGTGCCTCTTTGCCACTTTCCAGCAACAGCAGCATCTCCCTGACGGTCATTCCCGGGGTGAAGCGATAAGTCCCGGCTTTGAAGTGGGACAGCGCAGGTTCAACACGCAGTAACCACTGGAATACGCGCGGGCGGTTAATGATCTTATCGCCATAAAGCTGCTCACCCAGCGCCTGCCGCCCGGTACCCGCTTTAAGGGTAAAAATCATCTCGTCTTTAATCAGGATTTTACTGTCCGCCAGCTGGCGAACCTTCCACACTCCTGCTCCGCCAGCAATACCCAGCGTAACGACAAGGAGGAGAACAAAGCGCAACATTTTCTTCATGACTATCTGGTTTGCTCACATATCGGGGCTAAAAACTGAAACAGCTCGCGCGATGGCAGGTGGAGTTGGCCATAAGCGCGTACGGGCACAACAGGCATCAGCGCATTGCAGATAATCATTTCATCAGCTTTCTGCAGCGCCTCTTCCCTCGCACTCACTTCGACAACACGAAAGCCCGAGTGTGCCAGGTGCTGTAAGCAAAACTGACGCATGATGCCGTTCACACCGGCCTGCTCCAGTGAAGGCGTGAAAACATCACGACCCTGCCGCCAGAGTAAATTAGCCGCACAGCATTCCGTAATGAACCCTTCGCTGTCAAGAACCAGCGCCTCATCAGCGTCCGTCTGCTCAAGATGAGTACGGATAAGCACCTGTTCCAGGCGGTTGAGGTGTTTAATACCGGCAAGCATTGGGTTTCGCCCCAGACGTACCGGGCTAAGCGTCAGGGTAACGCCCTCTTTACGCCAGCGTTCGTAATGGGCAGGGTACGCGGAAACCGACAGGATCCGTGTCGGATGTTCGCAACGGGCTCCACTGTAGCCCCGCCCCCCGCTGCCGCGACTGATAAGCACTTTGAGTACCCCGCGGCTCTTCCCTGACGCCAGCTGGCACATTTCGTGCCGCAGCGTATCCCACTGTGTAAATGGGATCAGCAAGGTTTCACAGGCATTTTGCAGGCGGCGGATATGCGCATCAAGCAGGCATACATCCCCGTCAAGAATGCGCGCCGTCGTAAAGCAGCCATCACCAAACTGAGTTGCTCTGTCGCTGGCAGGCAGAGAATCTAGCTCAAGGCCATTGATTAAAAACATGGTGGCTCCTTATGCGTGGGGGTTCAGTCTGGCAGGATGTCGTACACCCGACAAGAAGAAAAGACCTAATAAAAAAGGTCCGACAAGCGGACCTTTTTTGATAGCCATCGGGCAGTCAGACTCAAATCTTTTTGAAGATCAGAGAGCCGTTGGTGCCACCAAAGCCGAAGGAGTTACACAGCGTGTACTCCATGCCACTAACCTGACGCGCTTCGTGCGGTACGAAATCCAGGTCACAACCTTCATCCGGGTTATCCAGGTTGATGGTTGGCGGTACAGCCTGATCGCGCAGCGCCAGGATAGAGTAGATAGACTCTACTGCACCCGCCGCACCCAACAGGTGACCGGTCATGGATTTCGTCGAGCTCACCAGTACGCGGCGGGCAGATTCGCCGAAGATAGACTTAACGGCCTGAGTTTCTGCTTTATCGCCCGCAGGAGTAGACGTACCGTGCGCGTTAACGTAGCCGATCTGCGCAGGGGTAATACCCGCATCGCGAATCGCATTTGCCATTGCCAGCGCGGCACCGGCACCATTTTCTGGTGGTGACGTCATGTGGTAGGCATCACTGCTCATACCAAAGCCAACGATTTCAGCATAAATTTTCGCACCGCGTTTTTTCGCGTGCTCGTACTCTTCCAGCACGATCATGCCCGCACCGTCACCCAGCACGAAACCATCACGGTCTTTATCCCACGGACGGCTCGCCGCCTGAGGGTTATCGTTACGGGTAGACAGCGCACGCGCCGCACCAAAGCCACCTACACCCAGCGGGGTACTGGCTTTTTCCGCACCGCCTGCAACCATAGCATCTGCATCGCCGTACGCAATGATACGCGCGGCCTGGCCGATGTTATGTACGCCAGACGTACATGCGGTAGCGATAGAAATGCTTGGCCCACGCAGGCCGAACATGATAGTCAGGTGACCTGCCACCATGTTAACAATCGTGGACGGAACGAAGAACGGGCTGATCTTACGCGGGCCACCATTCATCAGAGATGTATGGTTTTCCTCGATCAGGCCAAGACCGCCAATCCCGGAGCCGATAGCGGCACCGATACGGGTTGCGTTCTCTTCCGTAATTTCAAGACCAGAATCCTGCATGGCCTGAACGCCAGCGACAATTCCATATTGAATGAAGGCATCCATCTTGCGCTGTTCTTTGCGCGAGATTATCTCTTCACAGTTAAAATCCTTTACTAAGCCAGCAAATTTCGTTGCATAGGCGCTAGTATCGAAATGGTCGATTAGGCTGATGCCGCTCTGACCGGCAAGGAGAGCTTTCCAGGTGGACTCTACGGTATTGCCGACAGGAGACAACATGCCAAGTCCGGTCACAACTACACGACGCTTAGACACGTTTGTCCTCCAGGGAGGGATAAAAAAAAGAGATTCGTGGGACTAAAAAAGATAAAACTCAGGCGGTCGAATGACCGCCTGGAGATGTTCACTTACGCCTGGTGACCGTTGATGTAATCAATGGCAGCCTGAACGGTGGTGATTTTCTCAGCTTCTTCGTCCGGAATCTCAGTATCAAACTCTTCTTCCAGAGCCATTACCAGCTCAACGGTGTCAAGAGAATCTGCGCCCAGGTCTTCAACGAAGGAAGCGGAGTTCACAACTTCTTCCTGCTTAACGCCCAGCTGTTCGCCAATAATTTTCTTAACGCGTTCTTCGATAGTGCTCATACTCTTAAATTTCCTATCAAAACTCGCTTTCGCGATGGTTTTCGTAGTGTATAAAATGTTGAAAAATTTGCAACTAAATCCCGGCAGGTCTTACCACGATTTTACGTTATTTTGAGGCCATTCGCCCTAATAACGCAAATATTTTCGATCGTGATTAAACCATGTACATTCCGCCGTTGACGTGGAGGGTTTCACCAGTGATGTAACCCGCTTCGTCAGAGGCTAAAAATGCAACCGCGCTGGCGATTTCTTTAGGGTCGCCAAGACGACCCGCCGGAACTGCCGCCAACGTACCCGCACGCTGATCATCGGTCAGCGCACGCGTCATGTCCGTTTCAATAAAGCCCGGAGCAACAACGTTTACAGTAATACCGCGTGACGCGACTTCACGCGCCAGCGACTTACTGAAACCGATCAGACCCGCTTTCGCCGCAGCGTAGTTAGCCTGACCAGCATTTCCCATGGTACCAACCACAGAACCAACAGTGATAATACGACCATGACGCTTTTTCATCATAGCGCGCATTACCGCTTTTGACAGACGGAATACAGATGACAGATTGGTTTCGATAATATCGTTCCACTCGTCGTCTTTCATTCGCATCAACAGGTTGTCGCGCGTGATCCCGGCATTATTTACCAGAATGTCCACTTCGCCAAACTCTGCGCGAATATTTTCCAGAACAGATTCGATAGATGCAGGTTCAGTCACATTCAGTACCAGACCTTTACCGTTCGCACCCAGATATTCGCTGATGGCTTTAGCGCCATTCTCGCTGGTCGCTGTACCAATCACTTTCGCGCCGCGCGCAACCAGTGTTTCAGCAATTGCACGCCCGATACCACGGCTTGCGCCGGTGACCAGTGCGATTTTTCCTTCAAAACTCATGGTATTCCTCTTTTATTGCGAGAGTGCCGCTGACATCGCTTCCGGCTCGTTAATCGCCGAGGCAGTCAGGGTGTCAACAATACGTTTTGTCAGACCGGTGAGGACTTTACCTGGACCAACTTCATACAGATGCTCAACGCCCTGTGACGCCATAAACTCAACGGTTTTGGTCCACTGTACCGGGCTATAAAGCTGGCGAACCAGCGCGTTACGGATAGCTTCCGGCGCGGTTTCGCATTTCACATCGACGTTGTTCACAACGGAAATCGTCGGTGCGTTAAAGACAATTTTTTCCAGCTCAATGGCCAGTTTGTCGGCTGCTGGTTTCATCAGCGCGCAATGAGATGGAACGCTCACTGGCAGCGGCAGAGCACGCTTCGCACCTGCAGCTTTACAGGCGGCACCTGCACGTTCAACCGCTTCTTTATGGCCCGCGATAACCACCTGGCCCGGCGAGTTGAAGTTAACCGGAGAAACCACCTGGCCTTCGGCTGATTCTTCACATGCTTTCGCAATAGAGGCATCATCCAGACCGATGATGGCAGACATGCCACCCGTTCCTTCTGGCACCGCTTCCTGCATGAATTTACCACGCAGTTCGACCAGACGTACTGCATCAGCAAAGGCGATCACACCTGCACATACCAGCGCAGAGTATTCACCCAGGCTGTGACCCGCGAGCAGCGCTGGCGTTTTACCGCCCTGCTGCTGCCATGCACGCCACAGCGCAACGGATGCGGTCAGCAGTGCTGGCTGAGTCTGCCAGGTTTTGTTCAGCTCTTCGGCTGGGCCCTGCTGGGTCAACGCCCACAGATCATAACCCAGCGCATCGGAAGCTTCACGGAAAGTCTCTTCGATTACCGGATAGTTTGCTGCCATTTCAGACAACATCCCAACGGTTTGAGAGCCCTGGCCCGGGAACACAAAAGCAAATTGCGTCATTTTTTAATCCTTATTCTAGAAACGAACCAGCGCGGAACCCCAGGTGAATCCACCACCGAAGGCTTCAAGCAAGACCAACTGGCCCCGTTTGATTCGTCCATCGCGTACCGCTTCGTCAAATGCACACGGTACCGACGCCGCAGAGGTGTTGCCGTGGCGATCCAGCGTCACGACAACGTTATCCATCGGCATGCCCAGCTTTTTAGCGGTCGCAGTGATGATACGCAGGTTCGCCTGATGCGGTACCAGCCAGTCGAGCGCAGAGCGTTCAAGGTGATTCGCTTCCAGCGTTTCATCGACAATATGTGCAAGCTCGGTCACCGCCACCTTGAATACCTCATTACCTGCCATTGTCAGGTGGATTGAGTTCTCCGGATTAACGCGATCGGCGTTAGGCAGTGTCAACAGCTCGCCGTAGCTACCGTCGGCATGCAAATGCGTGGAGATGATGCCCGGCTCTTCGGACTGGCCCAGCAACACTGCGCCTGCACCATCACCAAAAATAATGATCGTACCACGATCGGTTGGATCGCAGGTACGTGCCAGCACGTCAGCACCGATCACCAGCGCATACTTTACTGCGCCAGATTTGACATACTGATCGGCAACGCTCAGTGCATAGGTGAAACCTGCACATGCAGCAGCAACATCAAACGCCGGGCAACCTTTAATGCCGAGCATGTTCTGCACCTGGCATGCCGCGCTTGGGAATGCATGTGTAGCGGACGTCGTGGCAACCACGATCAAACCAATTTGTTCTTTATCGATGCCGGCCATCTCGAGCGCACGCTGTGCCGCTTCGTAGCCCATAGTCGCAACGGTTTCATCTGGCGCGGCGATACGACGTTCACGGATACCTGTGCGCGTGACAATCCACTCGTCAGACGTATCTACCATTTTTTCCAGATCGGCGTTGGTTCGCACTTGTTTTGGCAGATAGCTGCCGGTACCAATAATCTTCGTATACATGTACGCTCAGTCACTTTTAGCTAATACAGATCCCAGGCGAGCGGCAATCCGCTGAGGGACTTGTCGCTGCACCGCCTGCACTGCCTGTTCAATCGCGACGGAAAATGCTCGCTGATTGGCGGCTCCATGACTCTTAATCACGATGCCGCGCAATCCTAACAGACAGGCGCCATTATACTGGTCGGGGTTGAGGTGACTGAATCGCCGCGTCAGGCTTTTTTGTAACCAACGCTTTAATAAAATCAGCCACCAGGACCTTTTTTTACCTTCTCCCTGGGTTTTCAGCAGAGAAAGAAACATCCGAACGACCCCTTCCATGGTCTTCAGCGTTACGTTTCCGGTGAAGCCATCACACACTAATACATCCGTTTTACCCGTCAGCAACTCATTGGCTTCGAGATAACCAATATAGTTGATGGAAGGAACCTGTTTAAGTAATTCGGCAGCATCACGAATACTATCCAGGCCTTTGGTCTCTTCTTCACCAATATTCAGCAACGCAACGCGGGGGTTTTTAATCCCGACCACATCTTCTGCCAGCACCGACCCCATCACGGCGAACTGAACCAGCATTGTACTATCACAATCGACGTTAGCACCCAGATCGAGCACCACCGTTTTGCCCTTTTGCTGGTGCGGTAACACCGTCACCAGCGCCGGGCGCTCAATGCCCTCAATAGGCTTGAGCAATAATTTCGATAGCCCCATCAGCGCGCCGGTATTTCCCGCACTGACGCAAGCCTGCGCTCGCCCTTCTTTCACCAGCTCCAGTGCTATTCGCATGGAGCTGCCACGGCTATTGCGAATCGCTTGCGATGGCCGGGCATCACTGGCAATAACTGACTGCGCAGGAATAATCTGCAGACGCGAACGTTGTTCGAAGTCAGCTTTTGCAAGTAATGGCGTGATTGTGTCGGGGTTACCGACTAAAAGAAGTGTGAGTTGCGAATTAGAATTCAGTGCCTGCAATGCTGCAGGCACTGTCACAGAAGGGCCAAAATCTCCCCCCATGACATCTAACGCCAGGGTTAGACGTGTCAAGGTATCGTCACTGCCTGGTTTGGTGTTTCCCCAGTGACCTGGGGAAATCCTCACTAAGCTTCATCACGCTTGCGCGTGATTACTTAGTGATAACCTTGCGGCCGCGGTAGAAACCGTCAGCAGTGATGTGGTGACGCAGGTGTTTTTCACCAGAAGTCTTGTCTACAGACAGGCTGGTAACTGCAGTCAGCGCGTCATGGGAACGACGCATGCCACGTTTGGAACGGGTTGGTTTATTCTGTTGTACGGCCATGGACCTTACTCCTCAATTACTTACGCTTTAAGCTGGCTAATACGGCAAATGGATTTGGTTTTTGCGCTTCATCAGGCAGTTCCCCAAAGACCATGTCCGCCTCGGACACTTCACAGTGTTCAGAATCATGCACCGGAACTACAGGCAAGGAGAGGATAATTTCATCTTCTACCAGAGCCAGCAGATCGATTTCACCGAATTCGTTAACCTCAATCGGCTCATACGCTTCCGGGAGTGCCTCAGCCTGTTCGACAGAGCGAACCGGACTGAAACAATACGTTGTGTGAACATGTTGTACGAACGGTTTCCCGCAACGCTGACATTCGAGCGTTACCGTCACCTTTGCATCACCGGTTAATACGGCAAGGCGCTGGTTATCGATAGCGAACGACATGGAGCATTCCACATCACTGTCCACACTGACTACGGATTCGGCGATACGCTCAGCCTGATCGGAAGAATAGATCCCTTCATAATCGAGGCGTTTTTGAGCCGTACGAACCGGATCAAGAGTCAGGGGTAATTTTACCTTTTGCATAGGGCGCGCATATTAACTTTGTAACGTCATATAGTCAAAGAAAAAGGCAACCAGGGCTGCCTTTTGCCAATTATTCGCACACATTGCGGCCTGTAGTTTAAAATGGCTGGCATCGATACGCTATATCCTGGTGATAAAAATATGCCAAATCTGGTTCTCGCCTCCACTTCACCCTACCGCCGAATGTTGCTTGAAAAGCTCGGGATCCCGTTTGAATGTGCTGCACCCGACGTTGACGAGACGCCACAACCTGGCGAATCTCCACGCCATCTGGTGACCCGTCTGGCCCAGGAAAAAGCACAATCGCTTGCCGTACGTTACCCTGCACATCTGATTATAGGCTCCGATCAGGTTTGTGTGCTGGACGGAGAAATCACCGGCAAACCCCATACTGAAGAAAACGCCCGCCAACAGCTCATGCGAGCGCGCGGTAACATTGTCACCTTCTATACTGGCCTCGCGCTCTATAACTCTGCCTCCGGTCACCTGCAGACCGAGTGCGAGCCTTTTGACGTACACTTCCGCCATCTCAGCGAACAAGAGATTATCGACTACGTGCGCCGGGAACGGCCACTCAACTGTGCGGGCAGTTTTAAAAGCGAAGGGTTAGGGATTGCGCTGTTTGAAAAACTGGAGGGTCGCGATCCGAATACGCTGATTGGGTTACCGCTGATTGCGCTGTGTCAGATGTTAAGGCGAGAAGAGTATAATCCGCTGACGATGTGATTGGATCACTGCGGCCTGATGCCCTCGCCCCGGCACTCTCCCACAGGACGAGGGAGCAAACATTAAAAACGGCAACATTCGTTGCCGTTTTACCTTTACCTTAACCGCGCAGAACTTTAAGACAGCGCTTCAACTGCTCATCCAGCGGCGCTTCAATACGGATAACTTCGCCCGTATTCGGATGGGTAAACTTCAGCGCTGCCGCGTGCAGGAAAAGACGAGACAACCCCGTGCCTGCTAACTGCTTATCAAATTCACGATCGCCATAACGATCGTCAAACGCAATCGGATGCCCGGCATACTGGGTATGCACACGGATCTGGTGAGTACGACCAGTCACCGGACTACAACGCATCAGCGTGGCAAATTCATAGCGTTCTTCAACTTTGAATCGCGTTTCAGAAGGCTTGCCTTCCTGACTCACACGGACAATACGCTCGCCGCTTTGCAGAATATTTTTCAGCAACGGTGCCTGCACCACCTTAACGTGGGACTGCCACTGGCCGCGAACCAGCGCCAGATAATCCTTCTGCATCCCTTTTTCGCGCAGTTGTTCATGGAGAGAACGCAGTGCAGAACGCTTTTTCGCCACCAACAGCACGCCGGAGGTGTCACGATCAAGGCGGTGAACCAGTTCGAGGAAACGTGCTTCCGGGCGCAGTGCGCGCAGCCCTTCAATCACACCGAAGCTCAGACCGCTACCGCCATGCACAGCCGTGCCTGACGGCTTGTTCAGCACCAGGATATAGTCATCTTCATAGAGGATAACATCACTCAGGGCCGCCACTTTCTGTAGCTTCGGTGAAACCGCTTCTTCTTCACGCTCGGCAACACGTACCGGCGGGATACGCACTTCATCACCGGCTTCGAGTTTATACTCAGGCTTCACGCGTTTTTTGTTAACCCGCACCTCACCCTTACGCAAGATGCGATAAATCATGCTCTTTGGCACCCCTTTCAGTTGGGTGCGCAAAAAGTTATCGATACGTTGCCCCGCATAGTCATCCGCGATAGCAACCATTTTTACGGCTGGAGTCTCTGTTTTCATGGTTGGCGATTCTAAATATCGTCAGGCATTAGCGCCACTCATTTTTCTATGCTTATATTTACTTTTATCCGGCCTGCCCTCCGTTTCGCGCAATCGATTTGGTGGTTATTAAACCAATCACCGCGTTGAAGTGAAGAAACTGTGAGTAACCGGGTGATAATTGGTAAAAGTCATCTTGCTATAACCCGGCGAGCAGTGGAATAATGATGCCGTTTTCCGTGTTAAATCCTGGTTAAGTAAGGATACTGACGGAATGACCAATTTTGTCTGACCGATCATCCACGCAGCAATGGCGTAAGACGTGTTGATCTTTCAGGCAGTTAGCGGGCTGCGGGTTGCAGTACTTCCCGGTATAAGGATTGTTTTCTGGAGAGTTTTCCCAGGCAATTCCCCTGATAATTGCGCTGTATTTCCGTATGAAATACAGGCAACCGACACTCTGCGCCTCTTAAGCGGGCGACAACCGTGAGGTTGGCGACGTGAATAGACACGAGGCCATCGGTTCATACCCCGGAAAGCGTCACCTTGCCCGCAGCTTTGTCGTCAATGTAAGAATAATGAGTAAGTTACGATGAAAAGAATGTTAATCAACGCAACTCAGCAAGAAGAGTTGCGTGTCGCCCTTGTGGATGGGCAGCGCCTGTACGATCTGGATATCGAAAGTCCTGGACACGAACAGAAAAAAGCGAACATTTACAAAGGCAAAATCACCCGCATTGAACCAAGCCTTGAAGCTGCATTTGTCGACTACGGTGCTGAGCGTCATGGTTTCCTCCCTCTGAAAGAAATCGCCCGCGAATATTTCCCTGCAAACTACAACTCTCATGGCCGTCCGAACATTAAAGATGTTCTGCGTGAAGGTCAGGAAGTTATCGTTCAGATTGATAAAGAAGAGCGTGGCAACAAAGGGGCCGCACTGACCACCTTTATCAGCCTGGCGGGAAGTTATCTGGTTCTGATGCCAAACAACCCGCGTGCGGGTGGTATCTCTCGCCGTATCGAAGGTGATGACCGTACCGAACTGAAAGAAGCGCTGGCAAGTCTTGAACTGCCGGATGGCATGGGGCTTATCGTTCGCACCGCAGGTGTAGGCAAATCTGCCGAAGCGCTGCAGTGGGACTTAAGCTTCCGTCTGAAGCACTGGGAAGCTATCCAGAAAGCTGCAGAAAACCGCCCTGCACCGTTCCTGATCCACCAGGAAAGTAACGTTATCGTACGTGCCTTCCGTGACTACCTGCGTCAGGACATCGGCGAAATTCTGATTGATAACCCGAAAGTGCTTGAGCTGGCCCGCCAGCACATCGCCGCGCTGGGTCGTCCGGATTTCACCAGCAAAATCAAACTGTACACCGGTGAAATCCCGCTGTTCAGCCACTATCAGATCGAATCCCAGATTGAGTCCGCCTTCCAGCGTGAAGTGCGTCTGCCGTCTGGCGGTTCTATCGTTATCGATACTACTGAAGCGCTGACCGCGATCGACATCAACTCCGCACGTGCAACGCGCGGTGGTGATATCGAAGAGACGGCCTTCAACACCAACCTTGAAGCCGCTGATGAAATCGCCCGCCAGCTCCGCCTGCGCGACCTGGGTGGTCTGATCGTTATCGACTTTATCGACATGACACCGGTTCGTCACCAGCGTGCGGTTGAAAACCGTCTGCGCGAAGCGGTACGTCAGGACAGAGCCCGTATCCAGATCAGCCACATTTCACGTTTTGGCCTGCTGGAGATGTCCCGTCAGCGTCTGAGCCCATCACTGGGTGAATCCAGCCATCACGTGTGCCCACGCTGTTCCGGTACGGGTACCGTGCGTGACAACGAATCTCTGTCTCTGTCTATTCTGCGTCTGATTGAAGAAGAAGCGCTGAAAGAGAACACCAAAGAGGTTCATGCCATTGTTCCGGTGCCAATTGCCTCCTACCTGCTGAACGAAAAACGTGCAGCGGTCAGCGCCATTGAAGCACGTCAGGGCGGCGTTCGCTGCATCATCGTACCAAACGATCAGATGCAGACCCCGCACTATCACGTGCTGCGCGTGCGTAAAGGTGAAGAGACGTCTACTCTCAGCTACCTGCTGCCGAAACTGCATGAAGAAGAGATGGCACTGCCATCCGATGAAGAACCTGCCGAGCGTAAACTGCCTGAGCAGCCAGCATTAGCAACCTTCATCATGCCGGAAGCACCGCCTGAAGCGGCACTGGAAAAACTGGCAGCAAAACCTGCGGCGCAAAAACCAGCGGCAGAAGTGGCAAAAGCACAACCTGAACAACCGGGTCTGCTGAGTCGCTTCTTCGGTGCGCTGAAAAAGATGTTTGCAGGCGAAGAAGTTCAGCCGGAGCAGCCAAAAGAGGTAACGAAAGAAGCCAAACCTGAGCGCCAGCAGGATCGTCGTAAACGCCAGAACAACCGCCGCGATCGTAACGACCGCAGTGACCGTAATGACCGTAATGAGCGTCGTGACAACCGTTCTGACAATAACGAAGGCCGTGAGCAACGCGAAGACAACCGTCGTAACCGTCGCGATAAACAACAGCAGAATGTTGAAGATCGTGAAATTCGCCAGCAGGCGGGCGATGAGTCTGAGAAGAGCAAACAGCGTGACGAGCAGCAGCCTCGCCGTGAACGTAACCGTCGCCGCAACGACGAGAAACGTCAGGCGCAGCAGGAAGTTAAAAACCTGAACCGTGAAGAACCTGTTGAACAGCAGGACACGGAACAGGAAGAGCGCACTCAGGTGATGCAGCGTCGTAAACCGCGCCAGCTGGCTCAAAAAGTCCGTATTGGTGGCCAGCCAGCGGAAGAGACTGCAATTGTCAGCGCGGAAGTGACCGAAAGTGCACCGAACATGCAGCTGGCTAAAGTTGATCTGCCTGCAGTGGTAGAAAACAACGTCGAGCAGGATGAAAACGGTGAAGGCCGTGATAACGCCGGTATGCCGCGCCGTTCACGCCGTTCTCCGCGCCACCTGCGCGTCAGCGGCCAGCGTCGTCGTCGTTACCGTGACGAGCGTTACCCGACTCAGTCACCAATGCCGTTAACCGTGGCGTGCGCGTCACCTGAAATGGCATCCGGCAAAGTCTGGATCCGCTACCCGGTTGCACGCCCGGAACAAATTGTTGAAGAGCAAGCGCTCACTGAAGAAGTGATTGCACCTGTCGCTGCCGTTGAAGATGTGGCCGCTGCAGCCGCAACAGTGGTTGAACCGCAGGTTGTCGACGCAGCAGCACCTCACGCTGTTGCAGTAGAAACGACCCATCCTGAAGTGATTGCCGCGCCGGTTGATGCTGCACCGCAGTTTATCGCTGCAGAAGACACGGTGGTGGCTGAAGAAGTAGCAGAAGAAGTTGAACCTGCCGCAGCGGTTGAAGAAACCACTGAAGCCGTGGCTGAAACTGCCGCTGCAGAAGTCGTTCAGGAAGCCGCTGTTGACGTTGAACCTGTTCGCGAAGCCCAGGAAGTGAAAGCGCCTGAGGTGAAACCAGAGCCGGTTGTTGCTGCCCCTGCGTCTGCACACGTTGCGACAGCACCTATGACGCGTGCCCCGGCACCTGAATATGTGCCAGAAGCACCGCGTCACAGCGACTGGGTTCGCCCTGCATTCAGCTTTGAAGGCAAAGGTTCTGCCGGTGGTCACAGTGCAACGCACCAGGCTACTGCGCCAGCTACCCGTCCGCAGTCTGCCGAGTAAATCGACATGATGTAAAAAGCCGACCTCCGGGTCGGCTTTTTTATTGCTCGCTGACGGGCTTTCTCATCCCGGCAATATCCGGCATCACCTGCTTCATCATCTCCAGGAAACGTCGCAAGCGTGCCGGGTAATATCGGGACCACGGATACACCAGATGGACGGGCAGTGCCGCTGGCTGCCATTCTGGCAGCAGATGAATTAAACGTCCTTCCCGGATATCCTCTTTTACCGTCCAGCTTGATACCACGGCGACACCCAGACCCGTCAGCACGGTATTACGCGCCACATGGAGGCTGTCAGTGCTCAAGCGCGGGGTAATGGCGATACGTCGTGGCTGCATCGAAAGATCGTCAAACAAATCCACATGCCGTTGATAAAAGGTGCTGATGGCAATCCAGGGAAGCACCAGAAGATCTTCCGGGGTGTTAACCGGGGGGAACTGCGCCAGCAACGCGGGTGATGCCACCACACAGCGCGGTACTTCAGCCAGCATGACCGACACCGTCGCGGGATCTACCTCGGCCCCGACACGGATTGCACAATCAAGATTATCGCTCAGAAAATCCACCGACTTATCATTCAGCATCCACTCGACGGACAGCTGCGGATAACGCTGTAAAAATTCCGTTAACGGTTTCAGAAGCTGATCCTGCCCAAAAGCATGCGGGGCACGCACCCGTAATACCCCAACAGGCTCATCCTCCGCCTGCCCGACTTCGTCTTCCAGCGCCAGCCAGCTATCAATCACACGTCTGGCATGCTGATAACAGCGCTCACCGTCGTCGGTGAGCTTGGTCGCATGGGTCGTACGCAACAGCAGGCGTGCCCCCAACAGGGTTTCCAGAGACTGCAAACGCCGGCTCACCGTGGCCTGGGTGGTAGAAAGCTGCCTTGCCGCCGCCGATAACGACCCGGTTTCCACGATACGCACAAAGGTGCGCATCAGCTCTACCCTGTCTATACGTTCAACTCGCTTCATATTTTCATCTGTCATACGCCTAACGTATATGCGTTTTACCACCGGGCCGTCTACCGTCGCAAGACGTACTGATAAAAAATAGCCGCACACTATGACTGAGGAACGTCTTATGAACACAACAACTGCTCCCCACGCGGCAAGCCGCTGGGTGATTTTAATGCTGGCTCTGGGGGCTGGCTTCAGCGTGGCATCCATTTACTACGCACAACCGCTGTTGCCGCTGATGGGGTCAGATCTTCATCTGAGCATTGAAGGCATGGGGCTGGTTCCGACATTGACCCAGGCAGGCTATGCGCTCGGCATACTCTTCTTACTACCGCTTGGCGATCGCCACGACCGCAGAACGCTGATCCTGATTAAGAGCGTCGCCCTGGCCCTCTTCCTGCTGGGTTGTAGCCTGACCGGACAATTGCACTCATTGCTGCTGGCAAGCCTGTTGATCGGGATGGCGGCAACAATGGCGCAGGATATCGTCCCTGCCGCCGCCATCCTCGCGCCGGAAGGGAAACAGGGTAAAACCGTGGGAACAGTGATGACAGGGCTGTTGCTGGGTATATTGCTGTCGAGAACCGTCAGCGGCGTGGTGGGTGAAGCTTTTGGCTGGCGCGTCATGTACCAGCTGGCAGCGGCAAGCATTGCGTTTGTCGGCGTGGCGATGTGGGCAGTCCTTCCCCGATTTGCCATCCACTCTACGCTCAGCTATCCCGCGTTGATGCGTTCAATGGAACATCTGTGGCGTCGCTATCCGGCACTGCGTCGTGCGGCGCTGGCTCAGGGGTTCCTGTCGATTGCCTTTAGCGCATTCTGGTCAACGCTTGCCGTTATGCTCTACGAACACTATCACTTCGGCAGCGCCGTGGCGGGTGGGTTTGGTATTGCGGGTGCCGCAGGTGCATTGGCCGCCCCACTGGCAGGGGGACTGGCGGATAAGCTGGGCGCAAGGAAAGTCACACAGCTGGGAGCCATGCTCGTCACCGCCTCGTTTGCCCTGATGTTTCTGATGCCCATTTTGGGTCTTCACGGACAACTCATTCTGATTGCCGTGTCCGCCGTCGGGTTTGATCTTGGTCTGCAGTCGAGTCTGGTGGCACACCAGAATCTGGTGTACAGCCTTGAACCTCAGGCCCGTGGACGCCTTAACGCTCTGCTGTTTACGGTGGTGTTTATCGGTATGGCGATGGGTTCTGCTTTAGGGAGCAATATCTATACCCTGGCGGGCTGGCCTGGCGTAGTGGCTCTGGCGACAGTGTGTGGTGTCATTGCACTGGCGATCCGTCTGACTGAAAGCACCCGCATCACCTCTGCACCGGCAAAGGCCGCATAAAAAAAATGCCCAATCCATTTACGGATTGGGCAGTCAGAATATGCCCAGTTTCAAGACATGTTCTAAGAGGTCAAGACTTTATTTATTCATCTGGAACAGCGACATACCTTGCATATCACTGAACGCTTTATAAGACGCCTTCAGGGCCGCCTGTTGCATGGAGTAAGACGAGATCACCGAGTTCCAGTCAACGTCCACCAGGTTACTCATCTGCTGAGTTTGCCCCAGCGCACGGTCATCACCCAGTGAATCCAGCTTGCCCAGTTCATCCAGTTTAATCCCCAGATCGGCACGCACGGTAAGCACGTTGTTCAGAGAATTGCTCAGACCACGGTTGGCTTTATCCATACTGGCCTTGAACGCATCCGCTTTGGTCTGATCATCGCCTACTGGCGTATTCAGTGCAGCAATGGCGGTATCCAGGATCTTAAACAGGTTAGTTTCCGGCGCGCTGCCATCCGGCTCTGGTTTCGCGTTGCTGGTAAAGCTGTCGAAAACTTCGGTTCCCGTATGGCTGATTTGCATCGTACGGGAGGCGTCAACCTGCTGGCTAATTGGCGTAGTCCCGCCATTATAATTACCCGTGGTCTGGTCGAACGCCGCCGCTTCCGTTTTGTAACCGGCAAAGATGTAACGACCATTACCGTCCGTGCTGTTTGCCAGGTTCATCAGCTGATCGCGAAGACCTTTCAGGTTGGTTCCCAGCGAGGCACGGTCGTCGTCACTCAACGTTCCGTTACCCGCGTTCACAATTTTTTCCTGCGAGCTAATAATCGCCGAGGTCACCTGCTGCAGTACGTTCTCTTCCAGCGACACTTTGGTCGTTGCAAAGGTACGCGCCAGAGCATACTGGCTGTTCTGCGTTTGAGCCTGAGACAGCACAACGGCCTGAGAGGCGGCAATCGGATCGTCTGATGGGCGGTTTACCCGCTTACCGGTAGACATCTGCTCGCCGTAGCCCATCCAGAGACTTTGGGAGTTCGTCACTCCACGCATGCTCTGCTCATACATCATTTGAGTACTAATACGCATTTTTAACCTCAGCCTTAGCGAATATTAATTAACGCATCAAACAGCGTGCTCGCCGTTTGCAGAACCTGCGCATTCGCCAGGTAGTACTGCTGATAACGCTGCAGGTTACCGTACTCTTCATCCAGGTTAACCCCGGAAATAGACTGCTGCTGCTTAGTCAACTGCGTCACCACGTTGACTTTGGTTTCGCTACTGGTTTTCAGTGACGCCGTGGTGCTCCCCACGGTACTCACCAGAGCCGCATAAGCATCGTTGAAGGTCTTGTTGCCCCCCACCCGTTTGGCATTCTGCAGATCCAGCAGTTTTTGACCGTTGGTATTGTCGCTCTCACCGCTGGTACTTGATGAAGCCATCGCCAGTTTGGATTCGTCGCTGATCGCAACGTCCATATTCATGATGACGTCATTCACCGGTTTGACGAGGAAACTGTCTTTCGTGTTGGCAGAACCGCTGATATTGAGGTTCAAACCATCAAATGCCAGGTTACCGCTGGCGTCCGGCGTTGCGGTGAAGCTGGTTTTGTCAGACAGACGCGTCACCGTCCAGTTGGTACCGTTATATTCAACTTTATAGTTGGTCGCCTGAACCGCAGAGCTGTTCGTCATGGACACCGTCACCGACGCGCTACCGGTGTTTTTACCGTTACTCAGCGCTGACGGAGAGCCGAAATCAAACAGTTTACCGCCAGCATCACCGTTCGCATCGAATCCGGCTTGATGCTGGGTATTCATGGCATCGGCAAAGGCCAACGCCATCTGGTTCAGGGCGTTACGCGCGTTATCCAGGTCTCCGGAGCGGAAAGTCAACAGCCCACCCAGTGAACCGGTGGTGATCTGCTTTTCCGGGATCTCTACGCTACCGGCTGCGGCATCAACATAGGCAATGGTGGTACGCGCCGGATCGGCGCTTGATTTCACCGCAGCCAGCTGGCTGGCGGTACTACCCTGCACCAGGGTGTAACCATTAGCGAACGAGACGTTATAGGTGCCACCGTCCTGTACGGCCACTTCCACGCCCACAATCTGGTTAAGCTGGCTCACCAGCTGGTCACGCTGGTCGAGCAATTCGTTAGGTGATGCGCCTGCGCCGACACCGGTCAGACGGGAAATCTGATCGTTAAGGTTAGCAATCTGCTTCGCATAGTTATTGATCTGATCAACGCTGGTCGTAATCGCCGTGTTAACCTGCGAATCCTGGTCACGAAGATATTGATCGTTGGTTTTAAACTGGTTTACCAGGCCATCCGCTTTACCGATAACCGTCTGGCGCGCAGCCGGATCTTCGGCGTTGCTGACCAACGTCTGCATGCTTTTAAAGAAATCCTGCAGGGTGGTCGCCAGCGAATTGGTGGTATCAGAGAGCACATCGTCAATTTTTGACATCTGCTGATAACGCGTCGTCAGACCGCTGCTCTGCGTCTGCGCGGCGCGCAGCTGATTGGTAATAAAGGCATCATACTCACGCTGCACACCGGAGACATAAACCCCGTTACCCACCCAGCCACCGCCGGTCAGTGTGCTGTTAGCCGCACCCAGAATAGTATTCTGACGGGTATAACCTGCCACGTTATAGCTTGAAATATTATTACTTACGGTATTGAGTGCCGCCTGTGCAGCACCGAGGCCACTCATGGCGCTGTTAATCAAACTGGACATGGGGGTTCCTTTTATACTTTCAGACACGAGTCCTGATGAAGGTTATCGGCAACCTCCAGCGGGACTTGAGAACTTTCAGAACAGATTTTCGAGATCTGTGCTATAGGCTTTGCTGACCTTCTCACCCATTGATTTCAGTTGCTGAATCATGCTGGTGAGCTTGCGCGCATAGTTCGGATCGGTGGCATAGCCAGCATTTTGCAGCGCCTGTGCCCCCTGCTCCGGCGTCGCCGCCTGCGTGACGGCGGTATAGCGTGGGTTTCGGCTCAACAAGCCCACATAATCCGACAACGCCTCAAGATAAGAGCTGTAGACGCGGAATTTGGCTTTGACCTTCACCGCCGCACCGTTTTCATATTCGGTGGTGGTGATCTCGGTTGTCGGCCCCTTCCAGCTGGCGTTGGCCTTCACGCCGAAGATGTTAAAGCTTGGTTCGCCATTTTCCTTACGGATCTGCCGCTGGCCCCAGCCCGATTCCAGCGCAGCCTGCGCCAGGATCAGATGATGAGGCACACCACTTTGCTCACTGGCAAGACGTGCAGGCAGAGAAAGCTGCGCCAGGAAGTCTTTGCTGTCACCTGAAAGCGGTGTATCACCGCCGTCCGTGGCCTTCGGCATCGCTTTACGTACCATCTGCGTCAGTGCCTGGTTCTGATAACTGGTCACCGTTTCCAGGTCAAACTTCATTGGCACCTGCTGCGGCTGATCCTGAGGCTGAATGCCCTGCGCGGCTTCGGTCTGTTTCACAATCATGTCAGCCAGACCTAACCCTTTACCGGCGGTCATCTGCTGCGCAATCTGCTGGTCATACATGCTGGTGTAGAGACGCGTCGAATCGCTGCTGAACATCCCGTCTTTCGGCAGGGTTTCACGCATACTTTTCAACATCATCTGTACAAACATCCCTTCCACCTGGCGGGCAACCGGGCGGATATTCGCCGACGGATCTTTGCCTGCTTTGGTTTTCAGTTCGTTGAGCGACTGGGCATCCCAGGCAGCACTGGTCAACAGTTTGCTATCGGTCAGCATCAGATGATTTCCAGTTTGGCGCGCAGACAGCCTGCACTTTGCATGGATTGCAGGATGGACATCAGATCCATCGGCGTCGCACCCAGCGCATTCAGGGCACGTACCACGCTGTTCAGGTTGGCACTGGCACGCACGCTTTGCAGTGACCCCCCGCTCTGGCGCATATCAATCTGCGTTTGTGGCGTCACAACGGTCTGGCCACCGCCAAATGGCGTTGTTGGCTGGCTGACGTTAGCCGAGCGGTTCACCGTCACTGAGAGGTTGCCCTGTGCGACAGCACAGCTGTCCAGCGAGACTTCGCGGTTCATCACCACCGAGCCGGTACGTGAGTTGATGATCACTTTGGCATCCTGAACCGGAACGTTAACTTCCATATTCTGGATATCCGCCAGCATGCGCACCTGGCTGCTGCTACCTGATGAGGTGCGGATCTGCACGGTACGGGCATCCAGCGCGGTAGCGCTGCCATAGCCACGGCTGCGGTTGATGGTGTCGGCAATTTGCTGCGCCATGGTGAAGTCTTCATTATTCAGCTGCAGGTTAATGGTATTACCGGCACCGAACTGAGTCGGCAGTTCACGCTCGATGATTGCCCCGTTAGTGATACGCCCACCGTTCAGCTGGTTCACCTGCACGCTGCTTCCGCCTGCGGACGCGCCCGCACCGCCCACCAGGATGTTCCCCTGCGCCAGCGCATAAACCTGGCTGTCGACACCCTTCAGCGGTGTCATCAGCAGCGTACCGCCGCGCAGGCTTTTGGCGTTCCCCATTGAGGAAACCACCACATCAATGGTTTGACCCTGACGCGCGAACGCCGGGAAGGAGGCCGTGACCATCACTGCCGCCACGTTTTTCAACTGCATGTTGGTTCCCGCCGGTACGGTGATACCGAGCTGGGAAAGCATGTTGTTTAAGCTCTGAGTGGTGAATGGCGTCTGGGTAGTCTGGTCGCCCGTGCCATCCAGCCCCACGACCAGGCCATAGCCAATCAGCGAGTTTTCTCGTACGCCCTGAACGCTGGTGAGATCGCGAATACGGTCAGCCTGGGTACAGGTTGCCACCAGGGTCAGCGCCATTGCGAAGAAGAATTTAAACATGGGTCACCTCGCTTACATCGGCGATAAGTTAAGGAAGAAGCGCTGCAGCCAGCCCATATTTTGCGCCTCATTGATGTAGCCGTTGCCGACGTACTCGATGCGCGCATCCGCCACCTGGGTGGACGGTACGGTATTGGTGCCGCTGATGGTGCGAGGGTTAACCACACCGGAGAAGCGGATGAACTCGGTGCCCTGGTTGATGGCAATCTGTTTTTCACCCACAACGTGTAAGTTGCCGTTAACCAGTACCTGGTCAACTGTCACCGTCAGCGTACCGCTGAAGGTATTGCTGGCATTCGCGCCACCTTTACCATTAAAGGTATTGCCGCCAGACGCGTTCACATCAGCACGCGCATTGCCGAACAGCCCTTCGAGATAGCGTGGCACGGTATCGAAGCCAAAATTCGTTTTGCCATCGCGGCTGGCATTCGCCGACGAGCTTTTGCTCGCGCTGACGTTTTCCTGCAGCACAATGGTCAATGTATCGCCGACATTACGCGGGCGGCGATCTTCAAACAGCGGCTGATAACCGTAATTAATCGGCTGCGCGGTCTGGAAAATGGAGCCGTTTACCACTGGCGCAGGGCCAGGAACGGGTTGGGCAGTCGTCGCACCCTGGACCAATGGTTTAGACGGGATCAAAGCACACCCGCTGAGGGTGACAGCCAGAACAGTCAGTATCGGATAACGAAACGCCGCGTTTTTTTGCATTGCCTTCATCTTCGAAAACAGGGAGCCGGTGCGGCATTTACCGCACCGGTCTGCACCTTAGAGTTGCGTCAGTTTCTGCAGCATCTGGTCGGTCGTCGACACTGCTTTACTGTTAATTTCATATGCGCGCTGAACCTGGATCATATTCACCAGTTCTTCCGCAACGTTTACGTTGGAGGTTTCGACATAACCCTGATACAGCAAACCTGCGCCGTTCAGACCAGGTGTACTTTCATTCGGCGTACCGGAGGACTGGGTTTCGGTGTAGAGGTTCTCACCAATGCTTTCCAGACCGGTATCGTTCATGAAGGTGGTCAGGTTAAGCTGCCCGACCTGTACCGGGTTGGCCTGCCCCTGCTGGGTCACACTCACGACCCCATCACGCCCGATGGTAATGCTCAGGGCATTCGCCGGGATGGTGATCGCAGGCTGAACCTGGAAGCCGCCCGCCGTCACCAGCTGACCGTTCTGATCCACCTGGAATGAGCCGTCGCGGGTATAGGCTGAGGTTCCGTCAGGCAACTGAACCTGGAAGAAACCCTGACCTTTAATGGCCACATCTTTACTGTTGTTGGTCTGGGACAGGTTGCCCTGGCTGTGCAGACGTTCCGTTGCCACCGGACGAACACCGGTACCAATCTGGAGACCTGACGGCAGCGTTGTTTGCTCAGAAGACTGCGCACCCGGCTGACGAATGGTTTGATAAAGCAAATCTTCAAAAACGGCACGCTGACGCTTAAAACCATTGGTGCTGACGTTTGCCAGGTTGTTGGCAATCACATCCATGTTGGTTTGCTGCGCGTCCAGGCCAGTTTTCGCGATCCATAAAGAACTGATCATAAGAAGTCCTGTTAACTCATAGCCAGAAGTTGGTTAGCCTTGCTCGCGTTTTCGTCCACGCTGCTGATAACCTTCATCTGCATTTCAAAACGACGGGCGCTGGCGATCATGTCGGTCATGGCTTCTACCGGTTTGACGTTACTGCCTTCCAGTACTCCCGACATCACACGGATGCCCGGATCGGCCTGTAACGTGGCACCGCGGGTAGCCTGTGCTGCCTGGGTCAGACGGAACATACCGTCATCGCCACGCTGCACTTCTTTGCCGTCCGCTTTAACCAGCTTCAGACGCCCGACAGGCGCAACGGTATTGGCCGGATCGCCCGGATTCAACGCCGAGATGGTGCCGTCTGCCGCAATGGTCAGCTCTGATCCTTCCGGCACCGTAAGCGGGCCTGCTTCGCCCATCACCGGATGCCCCTGGATCGTCAACTGACCGGTGGCGCTGACCTGGATATTCCCGTTACGGGTATACCCTTCGCCGCCATCTGCCGTTTGCACCGCCAGCCAGCCGTCCTGCTGCAGGGCCACGTCCAGCGGACGCGAGGTGTAATCCATCTGGCCTGGCGTCATATCAGCACCCGGAGTGGATGCCGTCACCAGCGTACGTGTCGGCAGGGAAAGCCCTTCTACCGGCACCGCACGCAGCGCATTAAGCTGCGCACGAAAGCCCGGCGTAGAGGCGTTTGCCAGGTTGCTGGCCGTAACGGCCTGCTGATTGAGCGTCTGACTTGCCGCGCCCATCGCGGTATATATTGCGTGATCCATTGCGCTTTCCTGTTAGCCGCTTAACGCAGGTTAACCAGCGTGTTGAGGATCTGATCCTGAGTTTTGATGGTCTGCGCGTTCGACTGATAGTTACGTTGCGCGACAATCATGTTCACCAGCTCTTTACTCAGATCAACGTTAGAGGCTTCCAGCGCACCGTTAGTCAACTTACCGAAGTTACCGGTACCCGCTGTACCCAACAGCGCCACGCCGGAGGACTGGGTCGCAGACCAGACGTTGTCGCCTTCAGATTTCAGACCTTCGTTGTTCGCGAAGTTTGCCAGCACGATCTGGCCCAGAACCTGAGACTGTTCGTTGGAATATTTACCCACAACGGAACCGTCATCGTTGATCTGGTAGCTCACCAGGTCACCCGGTTTGTAGCCGTTCTGATTGGTTGCCACAACGCTGTTCGCACCGGTGTTCTGTTGCATGGAGTTCAGGAAGCTCAGGGAGAAGGTGGCCGCCGTCGCACCACTGACTGAACCTGTGGTGACATTGATTGCTGGCGTTGTGTTTGCTGTTGCGCTCAACACACCCGCAGCGTCGTAGTTGTACACACCAGCCAGGCTACCATTCACATCGAAATTCATCTGTGCCGCTTTCGTTGCAGCAGAGCCGGTAACGCTACCGTCCTGAGTGTAGAGATCCCATTTATTGTTGGCTGTCTTAACGTAGTAGACATACATGTTATGGGCGTTACCCTGGCTGTCGAATACGGTCACGGTGCCTTTTTTGTTATAGGTATCCGGGTTAGTTGCATCGAAAGGGGCCGTTTGAACAGGATCGGTCGAGTTCAGGTTGATCTGCTGCGTCGCGGTGGTAGTCGATTTCGCCGCCATCAGGGTATTCGGGATAGTAATCGCCTGTGGGTTCGCACCGGTCTGAACGGTCGGGGGCGTTCCGGCAACCGGATACCCTGTCAGCTGCATACCCTGCATGTTCACCAGGTTACGGTTTTCGTCCAGCTTGAACTGACCGTTACGGCTGTAGAACACGGAACCGTTGGAATCGACCATACGGAAGAAACCGTTCTGGCTAATGGCAACGTCCAGGCCACGACCCGTGTTGGTGGTCGTACCGTCGGTAAAGTCCTGAGTGATACCCGCAACTTTTACGCCCAGGCCTACTTTGGAACCGGCAAACATGTCTGCAAATGAGGCAGAACCGGATTTAAAACCATAGGTCGCGGAGTTGGCGATGTTGTTGCCAATGACATCCAGGTTGGTGGCCGCAGCATTCAGGCCGCTGACCGCTTGAGAAAAGGCCATGACTTACTCCTGATAAGTGTTAAGGCTTAGATAATCTGCCGAACTTCGTCGAGTGTGGTGGTACCAGAGGTACCCAAATCCAGTTTGTTGTTGCCATCGCTACCTTTAATGACGCCCTGAACCAGCGCGAACTGCAGCGGTTGTGCCACCAGTTGGGTGGAGCCGTTGCTGGCGCTGATCGCCACTTTGTAGGAACCGTTTGGTGCTTTCGTGCCGTCTGTAATGCTGCCATCCCAGGTAAAGGTATGAACACCTGCGTCCAGCTTACCGATATCAATGGTACGAACCACGGCACCGGTCGCATCGGTGATCGTCGCCGTCACCTTGTCAGCTGCCTGCTGCAGCTCTACGCCAAACGGGGTGGTGGAGGTCGTGGTTGTCCCTTCCGTCGTACTGCTACCCGCAAGAACGGTGGTACCCGGGATCATCACCCCGTGACCAATCAGGTTCGCGGCCTGCAGGGATTGACTGCTGTCGATTTGACCCGAGACGGAGCCGAGGGTGGTATTGAGTTTTTCGATGCCACTCACGGTACTGATCTGCGCAAGCTGCGTGGTCAGTTCGTTGTTCTGCATCGGGTTGGTTGGATCCTGGTTCTTAAGCTGAGCCACCAGCAGCGTCAGGAAGCTGCTTTGTAGATCGGAGGCGCTGTTAGTGGTCAGGGAACTGGAACTCGTCGAACTTTTTGTACTACTGACACCTGAGTTCGTTGGGTCATTCACATTTACGGCGATGGACATGCGTGTCTCCTTTACTGGCCGAGCGTGAGCGTTTTGAGCATCATGCTCTTCACGGTATTAAGCACTTCGACGTTTGCCTGGTAGCTACGTGAGGCAGACATGGAGTTCACCATCTCACCGACCACATCCACGTTAGGCATTTTCACGTAACCGCTGGCATCGGCGAGTGGGTTACCCGGTTCATACACCAGTTTGTCGGGTGCCTGGCTCTCGACCACGTCAGCGACTTTCACGCCGCCCGTCGCTGCGCCTGGCGCGGCATCCACCTGAAAAACCACCTGTTTTGCACGATAAGGTTGTCCGTCAGGGCCGGTCACGCTGTCGGCGTTGGCCAGGTTACTGGCCGCTACGTTCAGGCGTTTGGACTGAGCGGTTAACGCAGAACCGGCAATATCAAAAATATTCAGCAAAGCCATTGATTAGTTGCCCCCCTGCAGGACGCTCATCACGCTTTTAATTTGCCCGCCGAGCACATTCAGCCCTGTCTGGTATTGCAGGCTGTTATCGGCAAACTGTGTACGTTCCCTGTCCATATCAACGGTGTTACCGTCAAGAGAAGGCTGATCGGGAATGCGATAAAGTAAGTCGGTCGTGGGTGCGGTCATCGCCTGAGCGGGAATATGGCGAGAGGATGTCATTGCAAGTGCGACACCCGTGCCTTCGGCACGTCCACGCTCCATCACTTTTTTGAGTTCACTGGAGAAATCGATATCGCGCGCCTGATACCCTGGCGTATCGGCGTTAGCGATATTGGCGGCTAAAATCTCCTGCCGCTGGGCGCGTAAATTGAGCGCTTCCTGCTGAAAACGTAACGCGGCGTCGAGTTTATCGAGCATGTCTCCTCCGCTGATGGCAAAATTTCAGTTCACAGCTTAAATCTCAACCCGTCCGCCTTATCGACGGAATAAGCGCAAAATGCGTCGCTATTTATTCCGTTGATGCAAAACCACTGCAGGTAAAATCGTCCCACTTCTGGAAACGGTGGAATTTGCGATGCGGACGTGGAAAAGAGCCCTGGTGGCAACCTTATTGCTGTTAAGCCCCCTGGTGCAGGCGGAAGGTCTGCAGGCTCAACTGACGGCTTTTTTTGCTCAGCAACTGGCGGGTTTTAGCGATGACGTCAGTGTGACCGTTCGCACACCGCCTAATTTGTACCCCTCCTGCGAACAACCCTCCTTCAGCGTGGCTGGCACGACAAAACTGTGGGGTAACGTGAACGTTCTGGCGCGTTGTGCCAATGAAAAACGCTATTTACAGGTTGCAGTTCAGGCCACAGGCAATTATGTTGTCGCCGCCGTTCCCATCGCCCGTGGCAGCGCGCTGCAGACCAGCAGCGTGACGCTGAAGCGTGGCCGCCTGGATCAACTGCCTCCGCGGACGATGCTTGAAATTAACCAGGCGCAGGATGCCATCAGCCTGCGTGATGTTGCTCCCGGACAACCCATCCAGCTCTCAATGCTGCGTCAGGCATGGCGGGTTAAGGCGGGTCAACAGGTGATGGTGGTGGCCAACGGAGACGGCTTTAGTATCAACAGCGAAGGGAAGGCATTAAACAATGCCGCCGTGGCGCAAAATGCCCGAGTCAAAATGTCCTCAGGCCAGGTGGTTAGCGGAACCGTCGATTCTGATGGGAATATTCTGATTAACCTATAATCTTTTTAAAGATTTCGTGGCGGCTGCCGATAAATAATCAACTAATGATGATGTCAGGCGCAAACGCCGCGAACCCTCGATGAGGACCACAATATGAGCATTGATCGTACATCAGCCCTGAAGCCGGTTAGCACTGTACAACCTCGCGAAACGAATGACGCTACGCCACAGAAAACGCGTCTGGAAAAACCGTCAACCGCCAACAGCACCAGCGTGACCCTGAGCGATGCCCAGGCAAAACTGATGCAGCCAGGCAGCAGCGATATCAACATGGAACGTGTTGAAGCGCTGAAAACGGCGATTCGCAATGGTGAACTGAAAATGGACACCAGCAAAATTGCTGACGCGCTGATTCAGGAAGCGCAGAGTTTCTTACAGAGTAACTAATCGTATGAGTCGACTGTCAGAAATACTGGATCAAATGACGGTTGTCCTGAATGACCTGAAAACGGTAATGGATGCAGAACAACACCACCTGTCTTCTGGTCAAATCAACGGCAGCGCGTTGCAACGCATTACTGAAGACAAAAGTTCGCTGCTGGCGACACTGGACTATCTGGAGCAGCAGCGTCGCGCGGAACAAGATCCGCACCGCAGTGCCAATGATGAAATTATTGAGCGCTGGCAGACTATTACAGAAAAAACCCAGCATCTGCGCGATCTCAACCAGCATAACGGCTGGCTGCTTGAAGGCCAGATAGTGCGTAATCAGCAAGCGCTTGAGGTATTAAAGCCTCATAAAGAGACTGGACTGTACGGCGCGGATGGTCAGACATCCACGGCGCGAATTACAGGCGGGAAAAAGATTTCGATTTGAAGCAAAAGCGACAAATCATGCAGTGGGGAGCACCAGCAGGTGAACTCCCCTTTTGGCGTTTACGCCGTACGGCGGGTGAACTCTTTCACTTTAAAGCCCAGCACGGCGAGCGTGGCAAAGTAAGCGACAATACCGACCACCACCACGGCCATCAGACGCATCAGACGGTAAGGCATGGTGCCCAGTGACCACTCAGGCATCACATACATCATGCCGTACAGTGCCGCTGACATCACCAGCACCGCAATCACCAGGCGCACGAGGAAACTCGTCCAGCCAGGCTGCGGGGTGAAGATCTTCTGCTTGCGCAGCTGCCAGTACAACAACCCGGCGTTCAGACAGGCCGCCAGACCAATCGACAATGACAGACCCGCATGCTTCAGCGGACCAATAAATGCCAGGTTCATCAGCTGCGTCATAATCAGCGTCACAATGGCAATCTTCACCGGCGTTTTGATGTTCTGACGTGAGTAGAACCCCGGAGCCAGCACCTTAACGACGATAAGCCCCATCAACCCTACCGAGTACGCCACCAGCGCGCGCTGCGTCATCGCCGCGTCAAAGGCGGTAAATTTGCCGTACTGGAACAGAGACACCGTCAGCGGTTTCGCCAGGATCCCCAGAGCCACCGCGCTTGGCAGCGCCAGCAGGAAGCACAGACGTAATCCCCAGTCCATCAGACGGCAATATTCATCATGGTTACCGCTGGCAAAGCTTTTCGACAGCGACGGCAGCAAAATCGTCCCCAGCGCTACGCCCAACACCCCGGACGGAAACTCCATCAGGCGGTCAGCGTAGTACATCCAGGAAACCGAGCCGGAAACCAGGAAAGAGGCAAAGATGGTGTTGATGATAAGCGAAATCTGGCTCACGGAGACGCCAAGGATTGCGGGCCCCATCTGCTTGATCACGCGCATTGCGCCAGCATCACGGAAGTTAACGCGCGGCAGCACCAGCATGCCGATTTTTTTCAGATGCGGAAGTTGATAAGCCAGCTGCAATACCCCGCCCACGGTCACCGCCCAGGCCAGTGCCAGCACCGGTGGGTGGAAGTGTGGTGCGGCGAACAGCGCAAAACCGATCATGCTGACGTTGAGGAACGTCGGTGCAAACGCCGGAACAGAGAAACGGTTCCAGGTATTCAGGATAGCCCCCACCAGGGAAGCCAGCGAAATCAGCAGAATATAAGGAAAGGTAATACGCAGCAGCTGAGAGGTGAGCGCAAATTTGTCTGCCGTATCGGCAAACCCCGGGGCCGTCACCATAATCACCCAGGGCGCAGCCAGCATCCCGACAACGGTTACGACCGCCAGTGCCAGCGTCAGTAACCCTGAAACGTAGGACACGAACACCCGGGTCGCATCTTCACCCTGCTTGCTTTTATATTCCGCGAGGATAGGGACAAACGCTTGCGAAAACGCCCCTTCTGCAAAAATACGGCGCAGCAGGTTCGGCAGTTTGAACGCGACGAAAAAGGCGTCCGTTGCCATCCCTGCGCCAAAAACCCTTGCCACAATCGCGTCGCGGGCAAAGCCGAGCACGCGGGAAAACATGGTCATCGAGCTGACTGCTGCCAGCGATTTTAATAAGTTCATTAACGTGAATTTCCACAACCCTACGGCAAAACGCCTGCAATGCAGGCGTAATTATTGCCCGGCGGCGCTTCGCTTGTGCGGGCCTACGGGCTTGCAGTCCGGGTTAGCGTAAGCGCCACCCGGCTAAATCAACAATCGGCGCTTAGTCTACCCGGATTTAAGGGAATTACTATCGACAGATGTTACAGAGGATTATTCACTCATGGCATCGCGCCAGAGCCTTTCCACAACGCGTTGCGCCATAATGGCCTGCTCGCCGGATGTTTCCGGAACCGTCTGATTTTGCACGCAAGTGATAAAGTGACGCGCACACCCGACGAAGCCGCGCTGTTCCAGCGTACTCTGCCAGCCCGGAACCGGAAGCGTGACCACACCGCTGCCCTTCTCTTCCCGCCATTCACGCATGTCGGTGAGGTCATACAGCGCGCCGTCCGTGACAGCCTGCACAGACTCTCGCTGGCTACCAGCACGGCGGTGCATACTGGTCGTCACCTGGAGGTGATCGGCGGCGAAATGGTGTTCGGCATAAACCATCTCACCCTGTTCGTTGGTCAGCAACGTACCGCTTTTCAGCTGTGCATGACCGCCGGTAAGCCAGAGCGCCGTGTCCACGACATGCAGATAATCGTCCAGAAGCGTAAAGCGCAGGTCGTTAGGCCCGATGCTGTCAGTACGGTGCTTATCCATTCGCAGCGAGGCAAGATTGCCCGCCTGTGCCTTCAGTTGCTGATAAAGCGGCGCGAAACGGCGGTTGAAACCCACCATCAGCGTCAGCTTTTTGCGCGCCGCCAGCTCAATCAGGCGTTCTGCATCCTGCACGTTTTCCGCCAGTGGCTTATCCACGCAGACGTGAACACCTGCATTTAGCAGCTCACTCACCACCTGATAGTGGGTTGCCGTTGAGGTATGGACAAACACCACATCACACTCACGGGCTAACGCCGGCAACGAGCTGGCGTACGGTATCCGCCAGGTTTCACAGATACGCTCTGCCTTTTCACGGGTGGGAGACCACGCCCCCTGTAACGTCCAGTCTGACGCGGCCCCCAGGACAGGCAGCCAGGCTTTTTGCGCAATACCGCCCAACCCCACCACGCCCACACGTAATTTTTTCACCATCAATCTCCTAAATGTGCCAGCAATGCATCCAGACGCTGTTTCAGCCCGGCGACCTCGTCTTCCAGCGCCTCCACACGCGCCGTCAGGCTATCATTGACGACTGCGGATCCAGCATCTGTTGCCATTGTTGAGGCCTCTACTTCACCGCAGAACAGGTGCATATAGCGGCTTTCACGTTTACCCGGCTCGCGCGCCAGACGTACCACATAAGGGCCATCATCGCGGGTAGCAAGCCCTTCCAGGGTTTGCTCGACTTCCTGCATATCGCTGAATTCATGCATTCGGGAAGCGCGCGTGCGCAGCTCGCCCGGCGTTTGCGCCCCGCGTAGCAGCAGGGTGGTGATCACCGCCACTTCCGCCTGACTTAGCTTCAAATCACCAAATTCGGAATTACAGAAACGCTGCTCATATTTGGTCACACGGTTACCGAAACCACTGACGGTGCGCAGATAGTGACGTTTAACCAGTTCATCCAGAATGTCCTGCACGTCATGCTCACCGAGGTTCATCACCGGCTCACGGTTGGTCTTTTGATTGCAGGCCATCGTCACGGCATTCACAGAGAGCGGATACTGCTCCGGGGTGGTGACCTGTTTTTCAAGCAAGCACCCGATAACGCGCGCTTCTGTACCGCTTAACTGATATTTCATTTTTTCTCCTTAGCGACCTGCACTCCAGTCCTGGGTGGTTAATGCCGTGAGCACGTGGTCTCGCCATTCCCCATCAATAAGCAGATAGTCTTTGGCGTAGCCCTCTTTCTCAAACCCTAAACGCGCCAGCAAATTACCGCTGCGCTGATTATGCGGCATGTAGTTCGCCATAATGCGATGGATATGTTGCGTGCGTTGCATGTAGCGGATCGCCACCGTTAACGCCTCGTACATCATCCCCTGCCCCTGCCATTTCTGACCGATGGAATAGCCGAGATAACAGGCGTGAAACGACCCGCGCACCACGTTTGAAAAATTGGCAATGCCGATGATCTCTTTTTCATCCGGATCCAGCAGCGCAAAGTAGAAGGCGCTGCCCTGTTTATGAAATTCCGTAATCATGCTGAGGCGCGCCTGCCAGCCGGAGGGGTAGCAATGGCTCTCATCCCGAACGGGTTCCCAGGGTTTTAAAAACTGGCGATTCTCGGCGTAATAATCCGCCAGACGCCAGGCATCACGCTCATGCACCAGACGAACGACCAGCCTGTCCGTTGTCAGACGCACTTTTGGCACATTACTACGATAGCCAAACATTGATACCACTCCTTCCCGTCACTTCTGCTCTGCCCATTAGCTTTACTATACCTGCGCCTGCGCCGTCTGTGAAAACAGTGACATACCATTTTCACATTTTTCGATGAGAACTCTCTATCAAAGCACTCTTTTGATAAAAAAATATTGTCGTAGTCGGGGGTGGGAAAAAACATGGCGACATCGCAGAATGTTAGCGTGCTCACCGTCTCTTTTCCCTGGAGGGGAAATGTCCCGCGTATCACAGGCCAGGAGCCTGGGTAAATATTTCCTGCTGGTCGATAACATGCTGGTCGTGCTCGGCTTTTTTGTTGTGTTTCCTCTCATCTCGATCCGCTTTGTCGATCAAATGGGCTGGGCAGCATTAATGGTCGGTATCGCGCTGGGATTACGCCAGTTTGTCCAGCAAGGCCTGGGCGTCTTTGGCGGGGCCATTGCTGACCGCTTTGGCGCAAAACCGATGATCGTCACCGGCATGCTGTTACGCGCAGCAGGCTTTGCCACAATGGCAATCGCCCATGATCCCTGGCTACTGTGGTTCTCCTGCTTCCTCTCCGGTATTGGCGGCACCCTGTTTGATCCGCCGCGTACCGCGCTGGTGGTGAAATTAATTCATCCGCGGCAGCGGGGCCGCTTCTTCTCGATTCTGATGATGCAGGACAGCGCCGGGGCAGTTGTTGGCGCACTGCTGGGAAGCTGGTTGCTGCAGTACGACTTCCGTCTGGTCTGCGCAGCCGGGGCGGTACTCTTTATTCTGTGCGCCCTGTTTAATGGGCTGTTTCTGCCCGCCTGGAAGCTGTCGACAGTTAAAGCACCGGTACGCGAAGGTCTTGGCCGCGTTCTGCGTGACAAACGCTTCGTCACCTACGTGTTGACCCTGACGGGCTACTACATGCTGGCCGTGCAGGTCATGCTGATGTTACCGATCATGGTTAACGACATCGCGGGCACGCCTGCCGCCGTCAAATGGATGTACGCCATTGAAGCCTGTCTTTCATTGACGTTGCTGTATCCGATTGCCCGCTGGAGCGAACGGCGTTTTCGCCTGGAACATCGTCTGATGGCAGGGCTTTTGCTGATGACGCTGAGCATGGTGCCGGTCGGTATGGTGAGTACACTTCAGCAACTGTTTACGCTAATTTGCACCTTTTATATCGGCTCCATTATCGCTGAACCCGCCCGTGAAACGCTGAGCGCCTCGCTGGCAGATGCCCGCGCCCGTGGCAGCTATATGGGGTTCAGTCGGCTGGGTCTGGCCTTTGGCGGTGCATTAGGCTATGCCGGAGGCGGCTGGCTGTTCGACGCCGGCAAAGCGCTGAATCAGCCGGAGCTCCCGTGGATGATGCTTGGCGCGGTAGGCATTATGACGCTGCTGGCCCTGTGGTGGCAGTTCAGCCAGAAACGCAGCACCAGCGGAATGTTCGAACCTGGCGCGTAGCCCTTCTCTCTGGCGGGATCCCTGTTCCGCCTGTATTCTCAGTTTTTTCTGCTGGTTTCTGCCATTTCACACTGACATACTGGCGCTTCAGGACAGAAGCGCCGATTTTTCGTTGAGGAACACCATGAAGAAGATTGTCATTGCTGCTGCATTAGTCATCAGTGGTCTGCTGGTAGGCTGTAACCAGCTTACGCAATACACTGTCAGTGAACAGGAAATTAATCAGGCGCTGGAAAAACACAACAACTTTTCCAAAGACATTGGCGTGCCGGGGCTTGCCGATGCGCATATCGTCCTCAGCAATCTCACCAGTCAGATTGGGCGTGAAGAGCCCAATAAAGTCACCCTTTCCGGGGATGCGAACCTGGATATGACATCGTTATTCGGCAACCAGAAAGCAAACATTAAGCTGAAGCTCAAGGCACTGCCGGTCTTCAATAAGGAAAAAGGGGCCATTTACCTGCAGGAGATGGAAGTGGTCGACGCCGTGGTTACTCCGGACAAGATGAAACCGGTCCTGCAAACCCTGATGCCCTATCTGAACCAGTCGCTGAGCAGCTATTTTAACCAGCAACCGGCGTATGTCTTAAGTGAAGACAAGAGCAAGGGCGAAGCGCTCGCGAAGAAATATGCAAAAGGGATCGAGGTGAAACCGGGCGAAATTATCATTCCTTTCACCGATTAACCTGAAGGGCGCAGAAGCGCCCTTTTTTTTACGGAAAAGTGTGCAAAGGAAAACGTTTCCGCTTATGATTTGTGTCCGGCAAAAACAGCCATCCTAATGACTGATCCCTGACAAGCCGGAGCTTCCATGACTGCACAATCCCAGGTTCTTAAAATCCGCCGCCCTGACGACTGGCATATCCATCTGCGCGATGGTGATATGCTGAAAACCGTTGTGCCGTATACCAGCGAAATTTATGGCCGTGCGATTGTCATGCCTAACCTGGCTCCCCCCGTCACCACCGTTGATGCCGCTATCGCTTATCGCCAGCGTATTCTTGATGCGGTTCCGGCGGGACATGATTTCACCCCGCTGATGACCTGCTACCTGACCGATTCACTCGACCCGAATGAAGTGGAGCGCGGGTTTAACGAAGGCGTGTTCACCGCCGCCAAACTTTACCCGGCCAATGCCACCACCAACTCCAGCCACGGCGTCACCAGCATTGATGCCATCATGCCGGTTCTGGAACGCATGCAAAAACTGGGTATGCCGCTGCTGGTACACGGTGAAGTGACGCACGCTGAGATTGATATCTTCGATCGTGAAGCCCGGTTTATCGATACCGTGATGGAGCCGCTGCGTCAGCGTCTTCCTGCGCTGAAAGTGGTATTTGAACATATCACCACCAAAGATGCGGCGGAATATGTCCGCGAGGGTAACGAACTTATTGCGGCCACCATCACCCCTCAGCATCTGATGTTTAACCGCAACCACATGCTGGTGGGCGGCGTGCGCCCTCACCTGTATTGCCTGCCAATCCTCAAACGCAACGTCCACCAGCAGGCCCTGCGCGAGCTGGTTGCCAGCGGCTTCTCCCGTGCATTCCTGGGTACAGACTCCGCGCCTCACGCGCGCCATCGCAAAGAAGCAAGCTGTGGTTGTGCAGGGTGTTTCAACGCGCCGACCGCTCTTGCAAGCTACGCAACCGTGTTTGAAGAGATGAATGCGCTGCAGCATTTCGAGGCGTTCTGCTCCCTTAATGGCCCGCGTTTCTACGGGCTGCCCGTCAATGACACCTTTATTGAGCTGGAGCGCAAAGCGCATCAGGTGGATGGATCTATTCCGCTGACGGATGACACGCTGATCCCATTCCTGGCGGGTGAAACCGTAAACTGGACGGTAAAACGCTAAAAAATCAACGCCCCTTGTTGTCAAATCAGCAATATACCTGTATAAATACACAGTATATTACACAGGGGGCATTTATGCGTATTGAAGTCACCATAGCCAAAACAACCGTCCTGCCTGCCGGCGCACTTGATGCGCTGGCGGGCGAACTTTCTCGCCGCATTAACAATACTTTCCCGGAAAACGAAGGTACCGTAACGGTGCGTTATGCGACGGCGAACAACCTCTCCGTCATCGGCGGTGCAAAAGAAGATAAAGATCGTATCAGCGAAATCCTGCAAGAAACGTGGGAAAGCGCCGAAGACTGGTTCATTACCGATTAAATTTTGCTCCCTCATTGTGTTTTTTGCCGGGTCGCCCCGGCTTTTTTTTGCTCTGTTCCCAGAAAGTTCAATTTAATTCAGCATCTTCTTAAAAATCGTGAGCAAGATGGTGTTTTATTGTTCGAACAATCCTAAAGCGCAGAAAAATGTGTTGCCAGCTATTTATTTTTCCCTTCAGAACCCTTATTTATTGATATACTGAAAAAGCTTTCAGAAAAACATGCATTGAACCTCAAAGTCGTTGTCTTCTAACACGTATTAAGGGGGTTATAATGGAAAAGAATAGTGAAGTCATCCAGACCCACCCACTTGTTGGCTGGGATATCAGTACCGTAGACAGCTACGATGCACTGATGCTGCGTTTGCACTACCAGACCCCGAATCAACTAAACCGTGAAGAAGCGGAAGTTGGACAGACGCTGTGGCTTACAACAGACGTCGCACGTCAGTTTATTTCTATTTTAGAAGCAGGCATCGCAAAAATAGAATCTGGCGACTACCAGGAAAATGAGTATAAACGGCATTAATCTTATGCCAACTGTCACTCAACAGGCACCCTCGGGGTGCCTTATTTATTTCTCCCTTGTATAACCCCCCGATGTTAATTACTCTGCTAACAAAGCGTTAGTTAAGAGATCCCCATGAAATACGATTTAATCATTATTGGTAGCGGCTCCGTTGGCTCTGCTGCAGGCTATTACGCGACACAGGCAGGGCTGAACGTCCTGATGATTGATGCCCACCTTCCCCCGCATTCGGAAGGCAGCCATCATGGTGATACCCGGCTCATTCGTCATGCTTATGGCGAAGGTGAACGCTATGTCCCGCTGGTGCTCCGCGCTCAGACGCTGTGGGATGAGCTGGCAAAACTGACCGAAGAACGTATTTTCGATCGCACAGGGGTTATCAACCTCGGCCCGGCCAGTTCGGCGTTTCTCGCGACGGTCGAACACAGTGCAAACGCATTTCACCTCGATGTGGAGCGGATGGACGCCCCGGCCATCATGAAACGCTGGCCAGAGATTTCCGTTCCGGACGATTATATCGGGCTGTTTGAAGCCAACTCTGGCGTCCTGCATTGCGAAACCGCCATTAAAACCTGGGTGGATCTTGCCGCGAAAGCAGGTTGCGCGCAGCTCTTCAACTGCCCGGTGGACGCCATCACGCATCATGCTGACGGTGTCACAGTGACCACCCAGGATGGGGAATATTCGGCCTCCCGGCTGTTGATTAGCGCGGGGACCTGGGTCACCAGACTGCTGCCAGACCTGCCCGTTCAACCGGTGCGCAAGGTCTTCTCCTGGTTCCAGTCGGATGGTCGTTACAGCAGCCAGAACAAATTCCCGGCGTTCACCGGCGAATTGCCCAATGGCGATCAGTTCTATGGTTTCCCGTCGGAAAAAGACGCGCTCAAAATCGGGAAACATAACGGCGGGCAGATCATCTCCTCGCCAGAAGAGCGTAAACCGTTTGGCGCATACCCTCAGGATGGTTCAGAAGCCTTTACTTTTCTGCGCAATATTCTGCCGGGCATTGGTGGCTTACTCTATGGTGCAGCATGCACCTACGACAACACGCCTGATGAAGACTTTATCATCGACACCCTGCCCGGGCATGACAATACGTTGCTGATTACCGGGCTAAGCGGCCACGGCTTTAAGTTTGCCTCCGTTCTGGGCGAAATCGCCGCGCAGTTTGCCCAGGGGATAACGCCACAGTTTGATCTGACGCCCTTCTCGCTGTCGCGTTTTAACGGATAATCCTCCACGGGCTCCGGGTGTCCGGGGTCCGTTTTCTTCACACATTTTCGCGGGGAATGATGCACAAGATCGTGAACTTTCTCATCAACAATATTCGCGAGCATTTCATGCTCTATATTTTATTGTGGTCAGTACTGGCCATCATCGATTTTATTTACATTGTATTTTACTGAAAAGAATAACTTACAATTATTGACGTTACTTTATGTTTATTGAATAACATCACTTCATCATATAAGCCATTCACCCTGCCTCGCTCGAAGCCATTGAATTACATTTCCGGATCACTTTCAAAATAGCTGAAATAAGAAAAATAAAAATGATTATTCATTTATTTCAGTTGCAATATTTCCTCTTCCCGTTCATTTTTATTATTCTGTTTTTTTGAATGGTACTCCTTATGCAATTGCGTAACTCCCCCCAGCGCTACGGGATAATATCCATGTGCTTGCACTGGATATTTGCCCTCGCCGTTTATGCTATGTTCGGGCTTGGACTCTGGATGGTGACGCTCAGTTATTATGATGGCTGGTATCACCAGGCACCTGAATTACATAAGAGTATTGGGGTTCTGCTGATGATGGGGCTGGTCATTCGTGTGATCTGGCGACATCTGTCCCCACCGCCCGCCGCGCCAAAAACCCACAGTAAATTGACCCGCGTCAGCGCAACGGCAGCCCATATTGCACTCTACACTCTACTCTTCGCTATTCTGATTAGCGGCTATCTTATTTCAACGGCAGACGGTAAACCCGTTAGCGTATTTGGCTTTTTTGACGTTCCGGCAACGTTTACCGATGCGGGTTCTCAGGCTGACACTGCGGGCGTTATTCATCTCTGGCTGGCGTGGAGCGTGGTGATCCTTTCCGTGCTGCACGGACTTACCGCCCTTAAACACCATTTTATCGATAAAGACAATACGCTCAGGCGCATGCTTGGCCGTTCGTCAGTTGACTCTGGAGCATAAAAATGAAAAAACACCTGTCAGGCATCGCATTAGGTTCTCTGTTATTTATCACCGGCTCAGCCGTCGCCGCTGATTATAAAATTGATAAAGAAGGTCAGCATGCTTTCGTTAATTTCCGTATTCAGCATCTTGGCTATAGCTGGCTGTATGGCACCTTTAAGGATTTCGACGGCACATTCAGCTTTGACGAGAAAAATCCTGCATCTGATAAAGTCAATGTGACCATTAATACCAACAGCGTCGACACCAACCATGCTGAACGCGATAAGCATTTGCGCAGTGCAGAATTCCTGAATGTGACAAAATTCCCGCAGGCCACTTTTGCCTCCACTGGGGTAAAAAAGGATGGCGATAAACTGGACATTACCGGAAATCTGACGCTTAACGGCGTAACAAAACCCGTCACACTTAGTGCTAAATTAATGGGCCAGGGTGATGATCCGTGGGGAGGCAAACGCGCAGGTTTCGAAGCCGCAGGTAAAATTCACCTGAAAGATTTTAATATCACAACAGATTTAGGTCCGGCATCGCAGGATGTGGAGCTGATTATTTCTGTGGAAGGGGTTCAGCAGAAGTCATAATCAATACGCCCGGCAGGCTTTCACTCCGCCGGGCGTTATCGTTATTCAGGATCGGGAATACCGAGTTTGGTATTCAGCCGGCCACGGGATTTATTAAAGATCTTATTCCCGTTTTCACGCCCTGCACGACGGCGACGCTGCTCTTCTTCCGGCAACACGCTCTCTTCACTGCACAGGTCGCTACAGCAGCCGTTAAACTTCACGGCACACGTCGGACACTGAATAAACAGCAGATGGCAACCATCATTTTTACAGTTCGTGTGCGTATCACACGGCGCACCGCACTGATGGCATTGTGCGATCACATCTTCAGAAATGCGCTCACCCATACGCTCGTCAAAGACAAAGTTTTTACCGATAAAACGTACCGGCAAGCCCTGTTCGCGGGCACGGCGGGCGTACTCGATAATGCCGCCTTCGATATGCCAGACCTTATTAAAGCCATTGTGCTTCATCCACGCGCTGGCTTTCTCACAGCGGATACCCCCGGTGCAGTACATAACGATCTTTTTGTCTTTATGTTCCTGCATCATTTCAACGGCTTTTGGCAACTGCTCGCGGAAGGTGTCCGCCGGGATTTCCATCGCATTCTCGAAATGCCCCACCTCATACTCATAGTGGTTACGCATATCAATGAATACTGCATCAGGATCGTCGAGCATCGCATTCACTTCTGCGGCTTTGAGGTATTCACCCACATCGCCCGGGTTGAACGCCGGATCGTCAATACCATCCGCCACGATACGTTCACGCACCTTCATACGCAGAACCCAGAACGATTTCCCGTCATCATCCAGGGCAATGTTCAGGCGTAAACCACTGAGTGCCGGATCGAACGCGTAAAGGAAATCGCGAAAAGCGCCCACTTTACTTTCCGGTACGCTAATTTGCGCATTGATACCCTCACGTGCCAGATAGACGCGTCCGAACACATTCAGCGTGGTGAAAGCCTGGTAGAGTACATCGCGGGTCGCTTGTGGATCGTTGATAGTGAAGTATTTGTAGAATGAGATTGTCGTGCGCGGTTCGGTTTCAGCCAACATGCGCGCCTTTAACATCTCATTCGAAACGCGGTTGTGTAACACTGGCATGGTGTACAAGTCCTGCAATCGTTATTGAGAAAGAAAAATCGGTCGGCATCATATAGCAAACAATGACAATTTACATCCATACAATTTACGTTACATTTCATTCGGCCTGGCCCATCTGTCTTAACATTTGCTGTAGTAGTGCGCGTTTCGGTGACAGATATTTTGGCTATGCCTTAAAAAATGAGAGAATAAGACCTTCAGGACGTTAGAAAACAGGACAGACATGACTCAGTTACCGAAATTTACTGTCGCCCTTTTGCATCCCCGCTATTGGTTGACCTGGCTTGGCATTGGCATTTTGTGGCTTCTTGTACAACTTCCCTACCCCGTGATTTTCCGTCTGGGCAACTGTCTGGGTCGTATTGCGCAAAAATTCATGAAACGTCGCGCCAGGATTGCGTACCGCAATCTTGAGCTGTGCTTCCCGCAAATGCGCGAATCGGAACGTCATGAAATGGTCACAAAGAATTTTGAATCCGTTGGCATGGGGCTGATGGAAACCGGGATGGCATGGTTCTGGCCGGACAAACGTATGGCACGCTGGAGCGAAGTCACCGGAACCGGGATGGAGCCTGTACATACGCTCCAGGCGAATCAAACCGGTGTTCTGCTGATTGGCGTGCACTTTTTGACGCTCGAAATCGGCGCACGCATGTTCGGCATTCAGGCTCCTGGCATTGGCGTTTATCGTCCGAATGACAACCCGGTGATCGATTTAATCCAGACCAATGGCCGCATGCGTTCCAACAAAAGCATGATCGACCGTAAAGATTTAAAGGGCATGATCCGCGCGCTAAAATCAGGCGAAGTTATCTGGTACGCTCCTGACCACGATTACGGCCCGCAATCCAGCGTGTTTGTGCCCTTCTTTGCCGTTGAAGAGGCGGCCACCACCACCGGTACCTGGATGCTGGCGCGGATGTCCAAGGCGGCCATTGTCCCCTTTGTACCTCGCCGCAAACCAGACGGCTCTGGCTACCAGTTAATTATGCTCGAACCAGAGCTTGCCCCACCGCTGGACGATGCGGAGACAACCGCTCGCTGGATGAACGGCATCGTCGAGAAGTGCATTATGCTCGCTCCCGAGCAGTATATGTGGCTGCACCGTCGCTTTAAAACCCGCCCTGAGGGCGTCCCTTCTCGCTACTGATCCTCATGCGGCCACGATGGCCGCATGCTGTTTTAGCTTTAAAAGCCCCTCCGCATTGCAGCAATCATAAACCCGGCGCATAATTAGCAGGCTTATTACCTCACGGTTCCCCGTGCCCTGCACCTCATTATGCGGATAGTTATGTCACCCTCAGATGCCCCCATAAGCTGGAAACGTAACCTCGCGGTTGCCTGGCTTGGCTGTTTTCTTACAGGCGCGGCATTTAGCCTGGTTATGCCCTTCCTGCCTCTTTACGTCGAACAGTTGGGCGTGACGGGTCACAGCTCACTCAATATGTGGTCTGGCCTGGTGTTTAGCATCACGTTTCTTTTTTCCGCTATTGCTTCGCCCTTCTGGGGAGGTCTTGCCGACCGCAAGGGGCGTAAAATTATGCTGCTGCGTTCAGCGCTGGGGATGGCCGTCATCATGGCGCTGATGGGGGTGGCACAAAACGTCTGGCAGTTCCTGATTTTACGAGCGTTACTTGGTCTGTTGGGGGGATTTATCCCGAATGCTAATGCCCTGATCGCCACGCAAATTCCGCGTCATAAAAGCGGCTGGGCGCTCGGGACGCTCTCAACCGGCGGTGTGAGCGGCGCGCTGCTGGGGCCACTGGCGGGTGGGTTACTGGCAGACAGCTACGGCCTGCGGCCCGTCTTTTTCATTACGGCCAGCGTATTGTTCCTCTGCTTTGTCGTCACCCTGCTTTGCATCCGTGAGAACTTCACCCCTGTGACCAAAAAAGAGATGCTTCACGCCCGGGATGTACTGACTTCGCTGAAAAACCCACGACTGGTACTGAGCCTGTTTGTCACCACCATGATAATCCAGGTGGCGACCGGGTCGATTGCCCCAATACTGACGCTTTACGTTCGCGATCTGGCTGGTAACGTCAGCAATATTGCGTTTATCAGCGGGCTGATTGCCTCGGTACCTGGCGTGGCAGCGCTGCTCAGCGCACCACGGCTGGGAAAACTGGGCGACCGTGTTGGCCCGGCAAAAATCCTGATTTGCGCACTGGTGGTTTCCGTCCTGCTGCTTATCCCGATGTCGATGGTGCAGTCCCCGTGGCAGTTGGGTCTGTTACGTTTCTTACTGGGCGCGGCGGATGGCGCGTTATTGCCTGCAGTCCAGACCTTGCTGGTCTACAACTCGACCAACCAGATTTCCGGCCGTATTTTTAGCTACAACCAGTCATTTCGCGATATCGGTAATGTTACCGGGCCGCTTGTCGGGGCGGGTATTTCGGCCAGCTTCGGTTTCCGTGCCGTTTTTATCGTCACGGCAGGTGTCGTGCTGTTCAATGCCATTTATTCGTGGCTCAGCTTATCCCGGACGTTACGCCCTTCCTCCTCTCAGCAGACGGAGCAAAACAGAACCGCGCCTGAATAAGACAAATGCGTGATAGCTTATTTGCGCATTCATACTTGCAGGATCAGATATTCAGCTATTCTTTCCCTGAATACCTTCTCGAAAACAGGGAGACACCAATGACTATGTACGCCACGCTGGAAGCAGCGTAAAGTGAAATACATCTGAAATTTGTGTCGTTTTAGCCCACACAGATTCTCCCACAATCACTTTTGTATCGTTCCTTTCAGCCTTGTAGCAGGATAATTTGAGTTGTTACGTATATTGGCAATTTCTTGTTTTATCCGGTCGATTTCTCCCAGTACTCTCATCGCTTCCCTTAAATTCTTACGTAACGTCTGCTTCTGTTCATCTGTAAGCTCTTGTATTTTCATGATTCGTATCTATCTATGGATGTACTTACCTTACAATTAAAAGTTTGTGCCGTCATAATCCACACAAACGCTCTCACAGATTACCTTCGTACCGTTCCATTCGTCCTTGTAGATACTGGTATCAATCCCTACCCCAGGTTGAAACGTGTACCCTGTATCATTAACAAACTTCTGGTACTTGGCTGTCTGTACTGAAGCGTCATAGTACCTATGGCCTGAGTACTTAAACCCTGCGGAACCTTGCGGTACGATCCATGCCCCATAGGACGCGAAAGTACTCGCATGTTCAATCACCTTGTATTCGAATTCAGAGCCTGTATAACAGCCTGTGTACGCTTCTGACGTGTTGATCTTACCGAAAGGTGGATTGCCATAGGCAACTTCATAGAAACGGTCTGGGGTGTACTGTAGAGCGTCACCTGTGATCCATTCCGCCTCTGGTAGTACCCTCTTCCCGATCATTACGTACTCTGGATTTAGTTCAACACAGGTAATGTGCGTTGGGTTGTTTCTTAAGTACTGGTAGTAGCTGAGGCGACCTATACCCGCACAAAGTTCAATACATTGACCAGTACAACCAGCATCAAGTATGAAATCCCATGCGAGCATTTCAGGTGTGAAGAAAGCACCAGTAGCCCCTATACCATCGCCTTTGTAGTTGTTGAAGATAAACTCTTTATCGTCTTGGGTTAGTTGCTTATCTGAGTGGATGAGATCCATTACTTGAATGTGTAATGCTGATTCCTTTTTTGTAATTCTTGCCATAATATACCCTTGTACAGTTTGTGTACGGGTATTTAGGAAATAATAATGAAATCCCTAATAATGATTCTTATCCCGTTAACATTAGCGGGATGTGCAGCAGTACAATATAATGATGGTAAAACTGTTAGCATTCAGTCTGACGGTTGGTATGGTTTGGATAGTTTACAAAAAACAGCTAATGAAGCATGTCAGCAGTATGGGAAAGAAAAGGCAACTTACATACATAGTGCTAACATGAACCCACATTTACCTAAAGGTAGTGGAGTACAGAATACGATCTGGAAGTGTGAATAATCCATTACAGATATATTTTATATTATTGAGGGTGAAAACATGACTGACGATGATTTCAAACGTAATTATCCACCAGAGCAGTATGATTACGTCCATATAAGCAGTAGAACTAAAGGTTCAATGGGTGAAACTGAAATCGATGTTTATGACATTGTTTCAAAGGAAACTGGTGAAAGAGTACTTAGAGCAACCTATACTGAGCATACTAACTTACGCGGATTAAAAACCACTGAAAACTGGAACTGGTAGAAAAAATGCCCGTAGATTCATTATACGGGCATTAGAAATACTATGAAGGTTCAAACACATCAAAAACTGACAACGTCTCTATATTCATTCGCAAAATCAATTTATTTAAATCTTCTTTGAGCCGAATTATTTCAGCACATAACTTAAGACACATATCGACAAACTCATCATCGGATAAATTCTTTGTTAAATTATCATCAGCCTCACTATCATCACCATCGGTCATGGATAATCCCCAATAATTAACAATAACAATAATGTATGTTATCAACTCAAATTGTTTACTCGCGATGGTAGATAAAAAATCACTATAGGTAGTCAAATCCGGATTTATTTTTTTATTAACTTTCCATGATAAAGTTTTTACGTATTTTAAATCAGCCTTGAACAAACTCAAAGATTCACTACATTGCCCCATCAAGATATTATAGGATCTGAGTGTGTTTCGAAGTTCGCGAGCATGTTTGAAATCAGTTGATTGGTTTTCTTTCATTTTAATGAGAAATGTTTGTGCAATTTTAACATGTAATGTAGGCACGTATAACCTTTTTATATCAGGTATAATAACCGTCATGATATGAACACACTTATCAATGACTTTATCTTTAGTGGCGTCACGTTTCCATTTTCTCGCAAATACTAAACCTATAATAGCCGCCATTGCCATAATAGCATTTGCTAACGCACTTACAGAATCAGACAACTTATCAGTTTTGATAAAACAAAGTACAAATATGATACCAAATAAAAATGATAGAAAAGAAATCAAATTCACTCTTGCAAACTTAACAACAACATCAACTGCTTTATTCCAGTTCATAGCAATAACCATTATCAGTATCAACTAGGAAATATTAACAACAAAAACAATTTATTATCAAGTGATATTTATAGCACAAAACAAAAAACCCTTACGGGGCTTTATTAGCTGCCACCGACCATGATTAGAAGCACTTGTAGTAGCTGTCCTAGTGGTACTTGAATTACTACAATACCAAAAGCATCTAGTACTGGTACTATGATCCAGTTATAGAGAATGATTAAGGTGATCACAAAGCCAAGAGCATTACGCCAATGGAATGATACCTTTTCAATCTCTTCTTTGTTAGTTTCTATCTGCCCTTCGGCATTTGTTTTTTCTACATCTGCTTGAATAGTTTTTCTCTTAATGAAAAAATCCATACCCTTTGATAGTAGTTCTAGTATTACACCAATCATAATTAGTCCTTATTGTATTTGGCAAACACAAGAAACTACGCGATGACCTTTAAAGATGTGGTTGTAAGATAATAGTACCTTTACTTCTACTTGTTCTTTTAATAGTTCAATCATCAATACATCATCTTCATTTACTTTAGGTGTTGTATGATGATGAAAACTATATACGACTAAATCGCCTTTTGTTTTATCTACTTTCTTTTTTATGAGCTTACTACCAGATAGTGCTTTATCATATGGTAAGGTAACACTTACAGGTTGTATTGTCTGAAAAGAAAAATCTGTTAGTACAGAATGATCATAACATGGGAAATTTTCTAAGTTATCCATCTTACTTCCTCCAACGGTAATCAAACGTACCGCGTAATGTTCTTAATTGTTCTATTACTTGCTTCTCGGTTTCATCATAGAAATCAAACAATGGTTTTCTACCAACGGAACCGTAATAACCAATCATCCTTTGTTCGCGTGCCAGTTTAGGATTACGTTTAGAGGATTTCTTGGTAGTGTCGATTAAGTACGTATTGCCGTTCTTACTCTTCACCTTTTTGTATTTATTACTCTTCGTTCTTGAACGTAGCTGTGTAATGTTACCCTGTTTAGTTAACTTGGCATTCTGGTACGGTATGATCTTACCTTCTTTGACATTCTTATATGCTGGATCAAGAATGTACTTTAGATATGATGCTTGATTAGGTAGTAGGATGATCTGGTTAACTGACTTGAACTCATTTATCTTTCTAAAGTTAAAGTACATACTCTTTCCAGTAAACGCGACACCACCGCCCGCTACATCATTATCAATTTTTCTTTGAATGTGCTGTGTAACTATACGCATACGGCTACTTAATTCTTTTTTAAATTCTTGTCCTATCTTTGGGCTATTTTTGTTTATGAATCGCTTCATATCATTAGGACTATTGCCACCCTTCCATGCCATATTACCTATTCCCTAACATCGCTACTAAATCTTGTAGTACATTGAATAAATCACGTCTATTCTTTGGTAAACGTGCTTTACATAGAATCGCTTTGTTTAGATTGTCTGGATGTAAACCAAAGTATGAGATCAACGCCGTTTCAATAATGCTTGCTTCTGCGTCTGATTTAACACAATACAAAATCTTCTTTGTATAATCCATGCCAGCATCAATCATAGCATTCACTGTCTTACTACTACCTGTGTAGTTTTTCCAGTTAGATTCTACAGAAGTAACTTTTAGTTTATCTATGCTTTTAACTTTTTGATAAATCATTTTCTTTCCATAATAGAATTCCCCTGTTTCTGGAAACTCTATGATGTAAACAAAAGATGTATAGTTGCCGTCTGTTACGTCTGAAATATCCCATCGGTCTTTATCGAACATCTCCCAATTCTTATTAATGCGTCCTGCCATTAGTAAATACCTTTTTAAAATTAACTAAAGGTATTTATGAAGATGGATTTAAAAACACGATTAATAGAATATGAAGGTTCACGAGCATATCAAACACGTATGGGATACTTTCGCAATGACAAGTACTACCCGTATAAAGATACAGAAGGATTCTTAACTGTAGGATTCGGGCATAAAGTACTACCAAATGAAAACTTCACTAACGGTATTACTGAGATTGAAGCACTTCGCATACTTGATAAAGATATAGCCATAGCAACAAGCCAGCTAAGTAAACTAAACCTAACCATTCCTAAAGATTGGCAAGACTTCATGATCATCATGATTTTTCAACTTGGCCTATCTGGAACAATGAAGTTTAAAAAGATGATTCAAGCACTACGTGATGCCAACTACACGGAAGCAATCAAACAAGCAAAAGATAGTTTATGGTATCGTCAGACACCAAATAGAGTTAATGCGATGATCGCACAACTAACTAATAAGTAAAAAAAGGGATAGTATCATTTACGGTACTATCCCTTTTTAATTACTGCTTTGATTGTTCAAGAATAGTAATAATCCTTTCAAGTTTGATATCCAATTCGTGAATTTGAATTTCAAGGTTTCGCAAGGTTTCTTTCATCTTGTCTTGTTCGTCGCTTAGACGTGTAATGTTACTATCTTGTACCGCAATGGTAGTTTCAAGATCGGATACACGATTTAATAAATCATTTGTATCTTTTGTATTGTCACGGAAGATAGAATATAAAACTCCTAAACCACTAATAACCAGAGCAAAAAGTGTCCCAATATCCATTAAGAATTTCCCTATGTTATATAATTTGGTAATAGTATTTATTACGCATTATATAAAGGTTGTTCTCCCGCTCGATATATAAGAGCACTTAATAACGGAGGTACATTGAGTGAGGCTAAGCCAGAACGCGATGTAGTACACATAACATAGATATAATTCCATTTGCCACGACCAACAGCAGGTACATAGATACCATTGATTGGGAAAGTATATGGTGTGTTATGTCCATTGTTACCAGCATCAACGAAAGCTAAGTTTGTTAAACCAATGCCATCACCACCCATACGAATATAGAAGTACTGACGCTCAAATGAAGTAAGTGTAATAGTCATATTACTATCAAGGATACGATCAAAATCTTCACCACGTATACGCAACGCTACATAGTGTTGATAAGCTACTGGATCATTAGCGGCCTGACCACCTGATACTGTATGTGAACCGAAAATAAACGGCACTGATGCTATGCCCGTCGATTGTGGACGACACTGATCACCTACGATACGTGCGGCACTCAAAGTACCAAGAATGTTACAGTTTTCATTGATAGTAACGTTGTTGAGTACCCCGCTGTTCGCAAAAATAGTACCGCGAATAGTAGCGTTACCAAAGTTGGCTGTACCGTTCTTGTTAATCATCCAACCGTTCGTACCATCCCAATTACTGGATTGTATCTGCTGGCTGATCTTCGCTGAGTCTATCACCCCATCCATAATGTGAGCGTTACGGATTGCGGCATTGGCAATTTTCGTATTGTCGATTGCGGCATCCTGAATTTTCGCTCGTGAAACGGAAAGGTTATTGATCATAGCCTCATTGATGCTCGCTGATGCTATCACTGCTGAGTTGATATAAGTCTTACCACCCTGAACCACAAAGGGATAAACCCTGTCTGATAGTTTGGCACTGTCAGTACTGATAATGCTAAAGCGATCCGCCATTACGGTAAACACAGATGTTTTTTCATCTGCTGCTAAGGCAATGCCCGTTACGTTACCGTTGTTTGATACCTGTAGCTGCCAGCGTGACCCAAGTTCATCTACGATCTGTTTCTCAACAATGCCAGTAGCCGTATCACTGTTCAGTAGGCTATCAATAACATCTTCGTTCAATTTGCTGTATGGAACCTTCGTGTTCTGGTTAAAACCGATAGTTGGCGACCATACAAGTTCATCCTGTCCGAACACGTCATAGGCTGCTACTCGTGCGAACCATGAACCATCTTCAATACCAAACGATGCTGAATAGCGGTTAGCACTGCTAAAGTACTTCGACCCTGAACTAAACCCCTCATCAAGTGCGATTTGTAGAACGATTCCCGCATAATCCGGTACGTTTGATTCAGTCCAGTCAATGAACACGGAATCATAACCACTCTTCAAATTTACACCTAACAACTGTGGGTGTTGTGGGTTACTAACTTCAATCTGAACTTCTTCACTATAGATACCAGTACCCCAACCATGAGCGATAATCCCAAATACACGGTAACGACTAAGGCCATCACTGGTATTCATTGAATATGAGTACGTCCAGTTGCTTGTAGTGGTGTAGTACGATGTGATGTAGTTCCTGTAGCGGTCATACACACGTATTTCATAGTGTTTGAAGAAATCAGCAAATGTTTTACCATTTACGGCTATGTTAGCCTGATCATCCCAACGTAAAATAAAATCTTGAGCATATGTCTGGTTTAAACCTACATCATCATTCACCATATCAAGATTAGTTATCTTCGGTAATGCGAATATAACTTGTGGTGTTTGATTATAGATAGCTACTAATTCCGATGAATAACCTAATGTGTTATACGCCTCAATAGCAAAATCGTACTGTACACCATATAGAAGATTTAATATCTCAAAACTGGTAGAGTACTGCCCTACGTTACCAATGCTGATCCAAACACTGGAATCACTGCGTTTATAACGAATCTTATAACCACGTACAGTTGTATCCTGACTAAGATCCCATGTTAATAAAACGGTGTTACCTGATGCCGTTGCCCCTAATCGTTGAGCCTGTAGGTTGCTTGGAGGTTCTACGTATGTTGGGTTAGGTAGATTGGTCAATCCATCTTGTGGGAATTGTCCCGGATCTTTTCCTTGATATATACCATCATCATATGAAATCGCGGTGATCTGGATAATGCCTGCTTTATCAACGGTCATTGGTACAGTACGTTGAATACATCTGTACTTTTTATTACTAAATCCAGCTTCTTTAAAATCAATTGTAAACACATCATATACTTTCATATCTGTTACATAGGTATTGAAAGTAATCGTGTTCGTAATGTACTTAGATTTTAGTAATTCAATGTTACTAAGAATAGCAAGCTGATTTTTATCCTGTACCCAAAGATAGTTTAAATCCTTCTTGATAATATAACCATCTTTAGCAATGGATGCGTTACTAATGGCATCACTTGGATAACGGATAATATCTTGTGAATAGTCATTTCCTGGGTTTGTATAGGTACTGTCCATTGTATTAAAATAGTCAGACTTAGAACCCGTTGTGATATTCACACTGCCAATAATATTTGTTTCATCAAAATGTACACTTGGAATATCTGGAGCATCAACGGTTAGATAGTACTTTCCGTTTGATTCATAAAGTACACCACCAAATGTTTGTAGAATATTTTCAATGTTTTCCTTAAATGATTTATCATATTGAATATTACCATTGGAATAGAAATGATTCTGAGCACAATAGTTTGCCATATTACGGAAACTGGTAATATCAATATCATTAGGATCAAGCCCAAAACCAAATTCTGTATTAGTGATAAAGTCATATAGTTGGCTTGGTGGGTTTGAACTTGGTTTACGTACATTATCAGTTAAGTCATAGATCATACGTCCACGCATTTCTACCGATAATGTATAGTTCTGGTTCGTTAGAATCCCATCAATCAATGAATCGTTGGTTTTCTTGATTACGGTACAAATCTGTACAAGACCATCACCACGCATGTTGTCAGTCCATTGACTACCGCCATATTGACGGGCAAGCGTCATAGAACCACCGTAGGACGGCTTACCAAAACGTACCTCAATCTGTAAGTATTTGCGGTACTTCTCAATCATCATTGAGGTAGGCACGATCCCCTCTGTGGTGATGTACGCACCATCCATGAGCACCGGAGCATTATCAAAATAGATCTGCTTGATTACGCCTTGTGATTGTTCCCCTGGTACTTGCCCGATTTCACCGATACTGATCGCGTGAACCGTACATAACTGGTTTGAAGTACCTTTATAGACGTTCTGCCATACGACGATAGAGCCTAACTTGTTATAGGCTACCTCTGTTGCGTTACGATGTGATCCGCCATAGCTGATCGGAATACCAGTACTTGGTGATGTTGATCGGGCATTGTTACTACCCGTACTCGGATACGTTACCCCCATTTGGCCTACATTCATCATCTGTGATGAACTAATGTAAGATAGTGCTGCTGTACCAATACCTATAGCTACTACTGCTGCTAAAGCTAAACCTGCTGCGTATGCTGCTGCCGCTGCTGATGCCCCTGCGATAATAGCTACGGCAACTGCTGCTACTGCCATAGTTATTCCCCTTTAAATCTGTATATTTTGTCTTTTTCATTTGGGATATATTGAGAAACGATATAGTTAGATTTATCTTCTGATAAAATTACTACTTTCCCACGCCAATAAACTGTACTGTGACCTGATGAAATGATGATATCCCCATCAAGTGGTTCAGTTACTAATTCGCCTTTTTCTTTACACAATAGATGTAGAGTAGAATAACTACAGTTAGCTTTTGCGTATTTTCTACCTGCTGTTGGTGTTGTGTATTTCTGGTAGATTTCATCACGGTAATTACTACCTGTGATCATATCAATTACTGTTAGCACCATGATATGACAATCATTAGTACCGTACACTAAAGGTTCACCAACTAAACCACTTAGGTACTCTGTTATAAATCCGTTTTTCATTATTTCTTGCTACTCTTCCAGAATTGCTCTGAACTATTTAGTATTCCTATTAGGTCAAAGAACTTATCACCAGTGTGTAATGATTGGTGTACTGATGTACTTGATAACAGGCGTTGTGTTTGGTCTAACTTCTTCCACAATGAATTTAGATTTACTGTTGTTTCATTTGTGGTATTACCTGCTGTGTTGTTAAAGTCAGAACTAAAGTAATCTATGTAACCACTAAACATACGATAGGCATATAGAATACCCCCTGTAGCTGGGTTAACAATCCCCATCCAGATATTAACTTTGGCATCATTCCACAATCCACGTAACGCCATAGATAGATAATCTTGGCTTACATTACTTACTTTCAAAGAAGTACCGTTATTGTTGATTTGGTTCTTTTCTACATAGTTAGCAAATGATGAATCAAGGAAATCAGGTACAGACTTATAGTTAATCCCATTATAGTTTTGATCGGCAATGGCATCAGTTAGATATATGTTACTTCCTGTAGGTGGAAGTACATCTATTAGCTTTACCATAACACCACATTGATATAGTTCTTTTTCTGTTAGTACGGTTTTGTTATCGCCTCGTGTAAGGTTCCAGTACGCGACAAGATCCGCATTAGTTAGTACATTACTTGGAATAGACATAAATTAACCTCGAATGTTTTCGGTTGCATTTATTGTCACTTCCATAATATTTGTACTTGGCATCTGATATGCTGCGTTCTGTGGTGTAAGAATAAATGAACCTTGAATATTGTCATATTTCATTACTTCCCCAAGTTGGATGTTTTTGATTAATCCAGGGAAGATAGTAATCACGTTGCCAGTGTTGGCTATGATTCGGTATAGTTTCTTGTGTCCGTTGAATTGAACTAAGGAAGGTGCGAATAAGCAGGTCATTTCTTCCCAAGCTGACTCGCTGATTAAAATTTCGCGGATCTGGGCCGATTTTTTTCCCGCAAACACATCGAATCAGCCTATTTAGGCTATTTTTTCCACC